>USOF01000301.1 GCA_900556285.1 uncultured Collinsella sp.
GCGAGGAGATCCGTCGCGCGCTCAACAAGCCGCTCGACGAGATGGCCAAGGCTGTCAAGGACGCCCTCGACGCCACGCCGCCCGATCTTGCCTCGGACCTTATGTACTACGGCATTTTGCTGACCGGCGGCGGTGCGCTACTGCGCGGTCTCGACGTGCGCCTGCGCGATGAGACCGGCGTTTCGGTCAACGTCAGCCCCACGGCGCTCGATAACGTCGTGAACGGCTGTGCCCGCGTGCTCGAGGCCAATGCGTTTGATGGCGGCTTTGTCCAGACCAATGCTTAATTTCCAAAAGGTGGATTCCATTTGGCACGATCTTCGGGTTTCTCCACAAATCTGAATACCAAGCGTCAATCAACGGGTATGCGCCCGTTGATTGTTTTCAGCCTGATTTCGGTGTTGCTGCTCACGTTTTACATTCGTGAGGGCGAGGCTGGGCCGATTCATGCCGTGCGTTCGGGTGTGACGACGATTACCTCGCCGGTGCGCTTTGTGGGCTCGGCTGTGGCGGCTCCCTTCAATGCGATCGGTAACGTGTTCTCTAACCTTACGGCGTCGCAGGACACGCTTGACGAGCTTAAGAAGCAAAACGAGGAACTGACCTCTAAGGTTGCCGAGCTCTCCGAGGCTCAAAAGACCGCTGAGCGTCTGGAGGGATTGGTCGGCCTGCAGTCGACCTACAACCTCAAATCGACCGCAGCTCGTATTGTCGGTGCCTCCGGCGATGCCTGGACCTCGACCGTAACCATCGACAAGGGTTCCGCTGATGGGCTTTCCATCAACATGCCCGTAACGAGCTCGGCAGGTGTTATCGGCCAGATCATCGAAGTCTCGGCCAAGACGTCTACCGTGCGCCTGATTGGCGACGAGAACTCGGGTGTGTCCGCCATGGTGCAGGACACGCGCGCCCAGGGCATGCTGCAGGGTCAGGCTGACGGCACGCTGCGTCTCGAGTATGTGAGCGTCGACTCCGACGTTAAGGTTGGCGACATCATCGTGACCTCGGGCATTGGCGGCGTATTCCCCAAGGGCCTTCCGCTCGGCACCGTCTCGTCGGTTGAGAAATCGGCAAACGATGTGTACTACACCATTGTGGTGCGCGCCCAGGCGACGGCCGAGAACAACGAGGAAGTGCTGGTCATCACCTCGCTGACCGACGAGCAGTCGGCCTCGGATGAGGACGTGAGCACGGCCAACAGCACGCCGCAGGGAACGTCGCGCGACGCTGCGGCCAAGACTAAGGACGAGAGCTCGGATGGCAGTTCCGACACGTCCGAGACGACCGATTCCGGCTCGAGCGAATAGGGGGCATGTCCATGGATCTACACGAGCAGGGGATGAGCTCCCGTACGTTTGTGATCGCCGCCATTGTGTGCTTGCTGCTGCAGGCAGGCCTGGCGCCGCAGATCTCCATTGCGGGCGGTCGCGTCAACTTCATGATTATCCTGGTGTGCCTGAGCGTGTTCTCGGGCGACCCGACCCGTGCCGTCGTGTGCGGTTTTTGCAGCGGCTTGTTCTATGACCTCTCCGCTGCCGTGCCGGTGGGCGTTATGTCGCTCCTGCTGACCGTGGGTTCTTTTGCCCTGGTGCACAGTGCCGTCGGACAGACGGGCGGTACCCCGAGTGCGCGCGGCGTCACTGTGGGCGCCTTCGCGCTCGTCATTAATGTGATCTACAGCATCATCTTGCTGTTTATGGGTTTGGAGACGAGCTTTGTCGTGGCGATCTTCGGCCATTCGCTGCCGTCCTCGATCCTGACGGGTCTGGTTGCCATTCCGTTTTTGATGTCCGGCGTCGTGCCGCAGTCCGGCTATGGATTCTCCGCACGTGGCGGACGCCAGACGGGCATGCGCTTTAAGCCCAAGACCCGTAAGCTCAAATAGGGGAGGCCCGTAGATGTCTTCCCAGATGACGGTTATTATCGCCGGTATCGTGCTGGTTGTGGCCATCGTGGTCGCGCTGGTCATCATGCGTCGCGGCGATTCCCGTTTTACCTACGATACTCAGCATGGAACGGCCCCGCGCGCCACCGAGGGCGAGGGCAATACCGCGGCGACCGCCTTCAAGGGCCGCTTCTCCATCCTCACCACCGGCGTGGGCGCGATGTTTGCGGCGCTTGCCGTCAAGCTGTGGGGCATGCAGATGGTCTCGTCGGACTATTACGAGAAGCAGGCTAATAGCAATCAGCCTCGCACCGTTACCACACCCGCTGTGCGCGGCCGCATCCTCGACCGCAATGGCGTGGCGCTTGTCCAGAACCGTCCCTCACTTGCCGTCGTGGCCTACCGCGACCTTGCCGAGGATGAGGTTTTGGTTCGCCATCTTGCCAACGTGCTCGGTATGCCCTACGTGGCGGTTCTGCGCAATATCCAGGACCTGTCTCTTATACACATCTGACGCT
>USOF01000302.1 GCA_900556285.1 uncultured Collinsella sp.
ATGTAGTGGTTGCTTGAAATAGCGAGCGGTCGTTTCTATGGGATGAGTGGGGGAATGGGTGGAGGGTGGGGGGAGAGAGTGGGAAAAAGTGTTGATAAAAGTCGCTCTAGCCCATAATATTGAAAGCGTCGACAGAGGGGGTGGTTCCCCGTACACGCGCATCCGAGCAACCGAGGGGAGGGCGCAGCAGTGATATTGACCGGAACATACGAGCGCAATCTCGATGCAAAAGGTCGTCTGTCCCTGCCTGCACCCCTTCGCGAGGAGCTTGGAGAGCACGTTCGCGTGTTCAAAGCCCTGGATGTCGATGCTCTGTACGTGTTCTCTGCCGAGGCCTTCGATAAGTGGGTCGAAGGACTCTTCGCGGGTCGTGAGGGCCACGAGGGTTTTAACCCGCGTGACATCAACGACCAGAAGCTCATGAGGGCGATCAACAAGCGCACCACGTCGATGGACGTGGACAGCGCCGGTCGTATCGGTCTTTCCGAGTCTCTCCGCAAGCAGGCGAACCTCGACCGCGAGGTCACGGTTGTGGGCAACTACGACCACCTTGAGGTTTGGGATCGCGCCGCGGCCGATGAGGACGATGACGATGAGGCCCTGCTGGACCTCTTCTTCTCGTAAGGGCAAGGCACGGGTAACGGATGGAGCGTGGGATCTTGACACAAGAATATCGGCATGAACCTGTCATGCTCGGCGAAGTGCTTGAGTCGCTGCGGCTAAAGAGCGGCTCCGTTGTCTGCGATTGCACCCTTGGCGGTGCCGGCCATTCGGTAAAGATGGCCGCGCAGGTGGGGGAGACGGGCCTTTTGCTCGGCGTCGATCAGGACGACATGGCCCTCGAGGCCGCTGGTGCCCGTCTGGACCGCGAGGTTCCCGGCGTTCCGCACCAGCTGCTGAAGGGCAACTTCGGCGACTTGGACGAGCTGCTTTGCTCGGCCGAGGTGCCCGGGGTCGATGGCTTCCTGTTCGATTTGGGCGTTTCGTCACCGCAACTCGATATCCCTGGCAGGGGCTTTTCGTATAACGAGGACGCCCCATTGGACATGCGGATGGATCCGGGTAATAACACCTTAAACGCAGCTGAGGTCATCAACACCTATAACGAACACGACCTCGCCCGGATTCTACGCGTCTACGGAGAAGAGAAGTTCGCCTCGCAGATTGCGCGCGAGATCGTGCGCCGCCGCGAGCAAGAACCGATCGAAACCACCGGCCAATTTGTCGAGATCATCAAGGCGGGTATCCCGGCTGCCGCTCGTCGGCATGGCGGACACCCGGCCAAGAAAAGTTTCCAGGCCATTCGCATCGAGGTCAATCACGAGCTCGATGTGCTCGAACGAGGGCTTGATGCCGCCACCAGGTGGCTCAACCCGGGCGGACGTATCTGCGTCATCTCGTATCACTCGCTCGAGGACCGTATCGTAAAGAACCACTTTAAGGAGATGAGCCAGGGGTGCACGTGTCCGCCGGAGATTCCGGTGTGCGTGTGCGGCAACGTGCCGATACTCAAGGTCATCACCCGCAAACCCTTGGTTGCCCAGCCTGATGAGGTTGAGCGCAACCCTCGGGCGAGATCAGCCAAAATCCGCGTGGCGCAGCGTCTGTAGGCGCGACCGCGCGATATTGGACCTCCCGCTCGCACCATAAACGAAGCTTAAACACACTACCAACGTACTCGGGATGGGAGGCGGCATATCATGGGCTACAACACTTCAAGCGCAGCACTCGCCTATGATATGAACGCCATGCCCGCCTATCGTGAGACGCCGCAGGCCCCCGTTGCTCCCCGTGAGCAGCGCGCGCCGCGCTTTGATGTCTACACGGGCGCGGGCCGTCAGGCAAACCAGGCGGTAAGCCCGGTTTTCATGAGCGTTCTTAAAACGTTTTGCATCATTGCGGCTATCTTCATGACGATCGGCGTCGCCCGCGTGGCGCTCGCCGGCGTTACGGCCCAGGTGCTCAACAGCAACGCCGAGCTTACCAGCACGCTCGAAAAGGCGACCGATGAGAGCTCCGACCTGGAGGTCATGCATTCGGTCTATGGCGCCGACACGCGCATTCGCGACCTTGCGGGCGCTTATGGCATGGTGGAGCCCAGCGAGAGCGTTACACTTGACTTTTCGCAGGATGCAGCCGCGGGCGCCAACGCGACCGCGACCGCTCAGTAGCAAGACGGTAGCTGAGTATGACAAATGACTATCGCCGCGGTTCCGATGGGGGCCGCGGTTCTGGACGTCCCTCGTCGCGGGGACGTTCTGGTTATCAAGGAACGGGTCGGCAATCTTACAACGCCGGGCGGTCCCGTGGCAACGACCCGGCGTCGCGACTTCGCGGCTCGGACGGCCCTCAAATGCATAACACCAGGTCGCGCAAGAGTTCGTCGACCGAATGGCTCACAG
>USOF01000303.1 GCA_900556285.1 uncultured Collinsella sp.
TCGCGAGTTCCGCACGCAAAGGAAAGCACTTAATGTGCTTTCCGTCTTGCGCAGGACTGTAGAGCAGCAAACTTCATGCCCTCCGGTCCGCCCCGGGAGCCACTGCTAAGTTATCCCCCGGCATTCAGAAAATCTAAGTGCCAAAAAATAAGATTTTTTGACTCCGTGTTGTATAACCCGCCATTCGTGGGTACCATTCAACGCGTACGCAAACAAAAAGGGTTAATTCGCGTGGTATAACCGCGCGGCCCAAAAAGGAGGAGACAAGCATGTCGTCTTTGAAGCCGCTTGCAGATCGTGTTCTGGTCAAGCCCGACGAGGCCGAGCAGAAGACCGCTTCTGGTCTGTACATCGCCAGCAACGCCCAGGAGAAGCCGCAGCGCGGCACCATCGTTGCCGTGGGCGCTGGCAAGGTCAACGACAAGGGTGAGCGTATCCCCATGGACGTTCAGGTTGGCGACGTTGTCATCTACGGTAAGTTCGGTGGCAACGAGGTCAAGGTCGACGGTGAGACCTACCTGCTCATGCGCGCCGACGACATCTACGCCGTGGTCGAGTAGCTTCTCAGCTACTTCTCGTCCAAAAACGCGGATCTAAGGTCTGCGCATCCCGTATGCATTCCCGCATTCATTTTTGATGAACGTTTTCCTTATTGGAGGAATCTAAGATGGCAAAGAACATTACGTTCGACACCGACGCTCGCGCTAAGCTCGCCAAGGGCGTCAACACCCTGGCCGACGCCGTTACCGTTACCATGGGCCCCAAGGGCCGCTATGTGGCCCTGCAGCGTTCCTTTGGCGCTCCCACCATCACCAACGACGGCGTTTCCGTCGCTAAGGAGATTGAGCTCGAGGACAACATCGAGAACATGGGCGCCCAGCTGGTGAAGGAGGTCGCCACCAAGACCAACGACACCGTGGGTGACGGCACCACCACCGCAACCCTGCTCGCCCAGGCCATCGTCAACGACGGTCTGCGCAATGTCGCCGCTGGCGCCAACCCGCTGGCGATTCGTCGCGGCATCGACAAGGCTGTTAACGCCGCCGTCGCCGAGATGAAGAAGCAGGCTAAGCCGGTCGAGACCAAGGAGCAGATCGCTTCCGTCGGTACCATCTCTGCCGGTGACCCCGAGGTCGGCGAGAAGATCGCCGAGGCTATGGAGGTCGTGGGCAAGGACGGCGTTATCACCGTCGAGGATTCCCAGACGTTCGACATTACCATCGACACGGTCGAGGGCATGCAGTTCGACAAGGGCTATGTCTCCGCTTACTTCGTCACGGACAACGACCGCATGGAGGCCGTGATGAAGGATCCGTACATCCTCATCACCGATCAGAAGATCTCCAGCGTCCAGGACATCATGCCCGTTCTCGAGGCTGTCCAGCGCGCCGGCCGCGGCCTGCTCATCATCGCCGAGGACATCGACGGCGAGGCTCTGCCCACCCTGGTCCTCAACAAGATCCGTGGCGCCCTTAACGTCTGCGCCGTCAAGGCCCCGGGCTACGGCGATCGCCGCAAGCGCATGCTCGAGGATATCGCTGTCCTCACCGGTGGCCAGGCCGCTCTGGACGAGCTGGGCGTGAAGGTCGCTGACATCACCGCCGATATGCTCGGTACCGCCAAGTCCGTCACCATCTCCAAGGACAACACCGTCGTCGTCGGCGGCGCTGGCTCCAAGGAGGCCATCGACGCCCGCATCGCTCAGATCAAGGGCGAGATTGAGAACACCACCTCTGACTTCGACCGCGAGAAGCTCCAGGAGCGTCTGGCCAAGCTCTCCGGCGGCGTCGCTGTTATCAAGGTTGGTGCCGCTACCGAGACCGAGCTCAAGGAGATCAAGCATCGCGTCGAGGACGCCCTGCAGGCTACCCGCGCTGCTGTCGAGGAGGGCATCGTCGCCGGTGGCGGCGTCGCCTTTATGGACGCTGTTCCTGCGCTCGACGCCGTCGAGATTGACGACCCCGAGGAGAAGATCGGCGTCAACATCGTCAAGAAGGCTCTGACCGCCCCGGTCGCCACCATCGCCAAGAACGCTGGCTTTGAGGGCGCCGTCGTGGTTGACAAGGTTGCCGAGCTGCCCGCCGGCCAGGGCCTCAACTCCGCCAACGGCGAGTGGGGCGACATGATCGAGATGGGCGTCCTCGACCCCGTCAAGGTCAGCCGCGTCACCCTGCAGAACGCTGCTTCCGTCGCCAGCCTGATTCTCATCACCGAGGCCACCGTCTCCGATGTGCCCAAGAACACTCAGCTTGAGGATGCTATCGCTGCCGCTACCGCTGGTCAGCAGGGCGGCGGTATGTACTAAGGCCGACAAGGTCTAGAACTCCCACCGGGAATCCGCAGGGCGCGACGGGGTTTCTCCCCAGAACGTCCTCGGACATGCAAAGAGGCTGTCTCTT
>USOF01000304.1 GCA_900556285.1 uncultured Collinsella sp.
ATGGCGCAGGTCATCTGGGCCGTCGGCAGCACGGTCGCAGCGCCCTCGAACAGGTCGCGGGCGCAGGCGCGAACGTCGGTGTGGTGGCGCTGGTACTTAGCGTAGACGATCTGGTTGTCGTCGTTGAGCACGGCAAGTTTAACGGTGGTGGAGCCCACGTCGATGCCCAGGTGCAGGTTGCCGCGGGCGTTCTCGGGGTTGAAGATCGCGCCTTCGGGGGCGTGGGCGGCGGCTACGGGCTCAGCGGCGGTGGCGGGCTCGCTAGCGACGGACGTCTCCCCTGCCGCGTTCTTGGCATCGGCAACTGCCTCGGCAACTTTCTCGGCAGCTGCGGTCGCGGCCTTCTGCGCGGCATCCACCACGGCGGGTGCAGCCTCACGCGCGGCAGCGACCATACGGTCCTTAATGCCCTCGACGAGTTTGCTCATTGTCTCTCCTCTTAGTTGTTGGACTCGACGGCTGCGGCGGTGTCGGCCGCGTCCTCGAGCTGCAGGTTCAATAGCTTCATGCCGTATTCCGGCACGTTGATATCGATGGGTTGGCCATACAGGTCACCAGGGCGCACAAAAGCGAGCACCGTCATAATGCGCGCCATGGCCTCGGGCGATTCGGTGAGCCCACGCTCAAACCAGCGCTGAATCATGCCGACCTCGGCGCTCACGACGTAGGTGACGTAGTAGTCAAAGAACGTGCCCAGCGCCAGGCCCAAAATGCCCGTCTGCGCACGCGGCACCACGGCCTCACGAGCGGTGTCGATGATCCTTTTAATGAAGGCCTGGTCGCCGCCCGGACCCAGCAGCGCACCGATTAAGTCGCGGTTGGCCGCAAGATAACGCAGCAGCTCAACCGAACCGGGCGCCGGCTCGAGCTCATCGATGTTGTGATAGAGGTCGGGCAGCTGAGCTGCGGTGATGAGCTCAATGCGCTCACGGATCTCGGCCAGCAAGCCATCCTCGATTTGATTGATAAAGTCGGGAATATCGCGGTAGTGCGAATAGAACGTGCGGCGCGTAAGGCCGGCGCGCTCGGTGAGCGACGCGACATTAATGCGCGAAAGGTCGCCGCTTTCGGCAAGCTCGCTGGCAAGTGCCTGGCGAAGGGCACGCTGCGAGCGAAGGGACCGGCGATCGCATTTCTCGAGCTGGGACAAGCGTCCTCCTTGTTACTCAGCCTGTGCGCTATTGCACAGTGCGAGTATTATTGCACACCGTGTGCATCAACACGTAAAGGCAATATTTTGGATGTGACAAAGGGACAGTCCCTTTGTCACATCCAGCGACCGCCTAGGTTGTGCCAGTTGTGCCTGGCTTTTGAAGCGGCATTACCGATTGTCCGAAATGGCATTCGTGGGTAGAATAGTGTCGACGGCAGCCCAAGTTGTAGCTAGCTGGGCAGCGCCGTTGTTTGCATTAGGGGGTCAACGCCTTAGCGGCGGCGACCCCTTCTGTTGCGCTTCGAACGCTGCTTGAGTGCCTCGGAAAGGCCGACAAGCGCCGTGAAGAACGAGACCAAAGCGGTCAGAAGTCTCACGAAATCAATCAAATCGGTCATGGGCATCACCTCCCATCAGATGGAGGGCGTTGCCCGGCACATGGAACTGCCGCCAACGATACCGATTCTACCAGAGCCTAGTTATATATACGAATATATGTTCGTATTCCAAGAACACAGACCCCCGCGACAAAGGGGCAGTCCCTTTGTCGCATTATTCGATGATGGTGCGGGAGTTCTGCTTATGCATGGTGGCGAGCATGTGTTTGGGGACGGCGTGGACCATGCAACTGCCGATGGTCGCGCTCGCGGCGGCCTTGGCCGCGTCACTGCCGTTTTTGGTCGCGTAGCTGTGACGGAAGCGCTTGAGCATGGCGATATCGTTGCCGCCGTCGCCGTAGACCGCGACCTCGTCCTCGGCAATACCGTAGTAGCCCGCCAGCCAGGCCACGCTCTCGCCCTTGTTGCACGCCACGTCCGTGATCTCGAACATCACCGGATCGAACGGCGCGTTGACCACGCGGTCCGATCGCTCGGCCAAATATGCCTTAAGGTCGCGCTCCAGCTCGGGCGAGGTCACGCGGCAGTTGATTTTGCACACGTCATGGCGCAGGATGTCACCGATCGACTGGTCGAAATACTGTTCCTCGTGATACCCGCCACGTGCACGCATGCCGCGCATCACGATGCGCTTGATAGGACTGTCCTTTTTAAAGCCCGCCTGGTGCATCTCGAACGAACCGCTCGAGAACATGCCGTCGGGCGTGGAGCAGTCGAAGCAAATGTCCGGGAACGCCTTGAGCAGCTCCTCGGTAACCTGCGGGTCGATGGTCCAGGTCTTGAGCACCTCGCCATGACTGTCGCGCACGATGGAGCCATTAGAGCAGCAGGCGTCGAGTGCCAGA
>USOF01000305.1 GCA_900556285.1 uncultured Collinsella sp.
CGCGTAAGATCGTCGGCAGCGTCAGATGTGTATAAGAGACAATTCAACAGGATCAGTCGTGCGGACTAGACCTTGGCGGCGGTGCGCAGGTCGGCCACGGCGTCGGTCTTTTCCCAGGTGAACTCGGGCAGCTCGCGGCCGAAGTGGCCGTAGCAGGAGGTCTTCTTGTAGATGGGGCGGAGCAGATCGAGGCGCTTCGTGATGTGGTAGGGGCGCAGGTCGAACACTTCACGTACGGCCTTGGTGAGCACTTCGTCCGGGATATCGCTCGTGCCGAGGGAGGACACCAGCACGGACACGGGCTCGGCCACGCCGATGCAATACGCGATCTGCACTTCGCAACGCGGGGCCAAACCGGCGGCGACCACGTTCTTGGCCACATAGCGGCCCATATAGGCGGCGGAACGGTCGACCTTGGTGCAGTCCTTACCGGAGAACGCGCCACCGCCGTGGCGGCCGTAGCCGCCGTAGGTGTCGACGATGATCTTGCGGCCGGTGAGGCCCGTGTCGCCCATGGGGCCGCCCACGACAAAGCGACCGGTGGGGTTCACGTAGATGTCGGCGTTGTCCCACGGCATGTTCTCAGCGGCCATGACCGGGGTGATGACGTGCTCGATGAGGTCGGCCTTAATCTTGCCCATGTCCTCGATCTCGGCGGCGTGTTGCGTGGAGATGACGATGGTCGTGACCTCGACGGGCTTGCCTTCCTCGTAGCGCACGGTGACCTGGGTCTTGCCGTCGGGACGCAGATAGGCGAGGGTGCCGTCGTGACGCACGGCGGCCAGGCGCTCAGCCAGGCGGCTTGCCAGGTAGTGCGGCATGGGCATGAGGGTCTTGGTCTCGTTGGAGGCATAACCGAACATCATGCCCTGGTCGCCGGCACCAATCAGGTCGATCGGGTCGGTGGTAGCGCCGGTCTGGGTCTCGAAGGACTCGTCAACGCCCTGGGCGATATCGGGCGACTGCTCGTGGATGAGGCTCATAACGCCGCAGGTGTCGCAGTCAAAACCGAACTTGGCACGGTTGTAGCCAATGCGGCGGATAACGCCGCGGGCGATTTCCTGCACGTCGACGTAGGCCTGGGTTCGAATCTCGCCGGCGACAATGACGGTGCCGGTGGTCACGAGGGTCTCGCAGGCGCAGCGGACGTTCTCCACGTTGGCAGGCACGCCGTTGGGGGCGATGTAGCCCTGCTCCTGGAGCTCTATTTCTTTGGCGAGGATTGCGTCGAGGACGGCGTCGCTGATCTGGTCGGCGATCTTATCGGGATGACCTTCGGTCACCGACTCCGACGTAAAAACAAAGGACCCGTGTTGGGGTGGGATGGAACGAAGTTCTTCTGACATGATTGTCCTTTCAAAAACGTGTCCCGGCGACCGTTACCATTCCGCCAGGCTCTCTATGCAAGGGCACATCATAGCGCTTAAATCAAACATTCACACCCTTTCCGCACCTACTCATTGGGGACAGACATAAATGGCCGGCCGGGTACTCATTGGGGACAGGCTTAAACGAACAGTCTTACCTAAATGCCGACAGGTTGCCCAAAGACTGGTCATTTAAGTCTGTCCCCAATGAGTAGGTCGGTGCCCTTTGTGCGGAGGTTGCTTTGATGCTTTATACTGGTGCGGTTAGACATCCATCCTGCAATCGAGGAGATTTCCATGGCATCAGACGTTCGCGTCCGCTTTGCACCCTCACCGACGGGCAAGCTGCACATCGGCGGCGCCCGCACCGCTATCTATAACTGGGCTTTCGCCCGTGCAAACGGCGGCACGTTCATCCTGCGCATCGACGACACCGATCCCACCCGCTCCACCGACGAGAACACGCAGATCATCCTGCGCGCCATGCGTTGGCTGGGCCTGGACTGGGACGAGGGTCCCGAGGTGGGCGGCGATTTTGGCCCCTACGCCCAGACCGAGCGCCTGGACCTGTACAAGCAGGCCGCCCAGAAGCTTTGGGACGAGGGCAAGGCCTATCCCTGCTTCTGCACCAAGGAGCAGCTCGACGCCGACCGCAAGGCCGCGCAGGAGCGCAAGGACCCCTTCCAGGGCTATCAGCGCCGTTGCCGCGATCTTGATCCCGAGGAGGCCCGCCGCCGCATCGAGGCCGGCGAGTCCTACGGCCTGCGCATCAAGGTGCCCGAGGACCGCGGCGACGTCGTCATCCACGACGCCGTCCACGGCGAGGTGACCTTCGACGCCAAGGAGCTCGACGACTTTGTCATCTTCCGCTCCGACGGCACGCCCACTTACAACTTCGCGACTGTCGTCGACGACGCCATGATGAAGATTACCCATGTCATCCGCGGCGACGACCACCTGTCCAACACCCCGCGTCAGGTCATGGTCTACGAGCTGTCTCTTATACACATCTGACGCTGCCGACG
>USOF01000306.1 GCA_900556285.1 uncultured Collinsella sp.
CCGCCGCAACGCTCCATCGCTTTGGAGCCCTTGGCGCTTGCGAACCGCACGAACAGGCAGCCTGCCCCACAACCGAGCTCGATCTCAGGCTCGGACGAACCCTGTAGCCCGCCAGCCCCTCCGCGGGCAACAATCCTATTCCACAGCACAACCAACAGAAAGGAGTCCTCATGGACACCAATCATTCCCCCATCATCAGCCCCCTCACCATGCGTGAATCCGCCCGAGGTATCACGCTCACCAGCATTTACGATGAGATGCTCGCCCGTCGCGAGCTCTCCGTCATGGGAAACATCGAAACCCCGATGGCCCACGACCTATGCCAGCAGATCCGTCTGCTCGATGCCACCGACCCCAGCCGCCCCATCACCATATTTGTCGCCAGCGCCGGCGGAAGCGTGCGATCGGGTCTTGCGATCTATGACGCCATGTGCCTCGCATCGTGCCCCATCCGCACCGTCTGCCTGGAATTCGCCGCGTCCATGGGCGCCGTGATCTTTATGGGCGGCGACGATCGCCGTATGGCGCCCCATGCAGAGCTCATGATTCACGACCCGCTGATCCCCCAGGGGGCAGGCGGCTCGGCACTTGCGCTGCAGGAAACCAGCCGGCGTCTCATGCAGACCCGCAAGACCCTCACGCAAATCCTCTCGGACCGCAGCGGCCTCACGCCCAAGCGCATCCAGTCCCTCACTGCAAAAGACACCTACCTTTCGGCCGAGCGCGCCGTCGAGCTCGGCTTTGCCCACGAAATCCTCTCGACCACCAAGGAGGTCGCCCATGTCTAACCTCGCCAGCCGCCTCGCCGCATCTGAGTCCGCATCGTCCACCATCCTCGCCAAGGATCGAACGCTTTCCTGCGACACCCGCCAAACGGGACTCAACAACAACGCACTTGTGATCGGCCCCTCGGGAGCCGGCAAGACCCGAAACGTCCTCAAGCCCAACCTGCTGCAAATGAACGCAAGCTACATCGTACTCGACACCAAAGGCACGCTCTGTCGCGAAGTGGGACCCGTGCTGGCAGCCCACGGTTACCGCGTGCAATGTCTCAACTTCGCCGACCTCAACACCGTCCCGGCCCTTGCGCCCGGCATCGAGCGCTGCGGCTACAACCCCCTGAGGCACATTCGCCGCAAGGCGGACGGCAGGCCCAACCAGCAGGACATCCTCTCGGTGGCAAAGGCCATCTGCCCCATCGAGGACAACAACCAGCCTTTTTGGGATCATGCGGCGGCAAACCTGCTGTCGTGTCTTATCGCCTACGTCACCGAACAGCTACCCGCCGACGAGCAGACGATCAGCTCGGTCATCAAGCTGATCGAGCACCTGCAGGACGGTGCCACGGGTCGATTGTTTGACGACCTGATCACGACCGACCCCCAAAGCTATGCCCTCTCGCTATGGCGGCGCTACGCCATTACGCAAAATGCCGAGCGCATGCACGCGAGCATCGTCGGCATCCTTGCCGAAAAGGTCATGTGTCTGGGATTCGACGGCGCGGCACAGCTCTATCGTGAGTGCCATCAGGTAGACTTCGCTTCCATGGGACACGCCCCCTGCGCCCTGTTTGTAACCGTGAGCGATATTGACCGCAATCTCGATCCGCTGACCGGCCTCTTTATTACGCAGGCTTTTATGGGCCTCATTCGCGAAGCCGATAGGCAGCCCGACGGCAGCCTGCCCGTGCCCGTGCGCTTTATGCTCGATGACTTCGCAAATCTGCAGATCCCCCAGATCGACAACGTGCTCTCGATTATCCGAAGCCGCAACATCTGGGCAACGCTGCTGCTGCAGTCGACCAACCAGCTCGATGCGCTCTATGGCGAGGCACGCGCACGCTCCATCATGGGCAACTGCGACACGCATCTGGTGCTGGCGTTCCAGGATCCCGAGAGTGCCCGGGTGTTTTCCGACCGCGCCGACGCGCTGCCCAGCACGCTCATGGCGACGCCGATTGATCGCTCGTGGCTCTTTGTACGCGGTCGCACTCCCGAACAGGTCGAGCGCTTTAGGCTCGAAGACCATCCGCTCTACGGGGAGCTGCCCGAGGCGCAGCGAGGCCATGCGGAGGCCGAGATCTAGGCGCAGGGTTCTCGCAGCGCGCGACGCCCCGGCGATGTTCCACAAAGGCCGTGCGCCCCGGGACCACGGCAAAGCAAAGGGGCCCGCATCCGATAGGATACGGGCCCCTGACTATAAGGCGCGATGCGTTAACAGCAGCGGCTACTTGCGATGCGCGCGATAGAACTCGATGAGCGCCTGGGTCGAAGCGTCCTGCTCGGCCTTGGCGGCATCGTCATGGAAGGCAGGGGTGATCTGCTTGGCAAGCTGCTTGCCCAACTCGACGCCCCACTGGTCGTAGGAATCGATGCCCCAGACCGTACCC
>USOF01000307.1 GCA_900556285.1 uncultured Collinsella sp.
GGACGATATCGCTAACTAGAAGACCTCCACGGTGAAGCCGCGAACCACGGTCTCGCCGGGCTTGGCGACCAGGCAGCCGCGCTTGCTCTCAAATACATCGTCCTCATCAGAGCAGGTGGACAGACCGCCCCAGGGCTCGATAGCAACGAAGTCGCCCTCCGGCTTGCTCCAAACGATCAGATAGGGCATGTCCGGGAAGCTCACGCGAACGCCCTTCTCCTCGTCCTTTTTAACAAGCTCGACAACGCGGCTGTTAAGAACATCGAAGATGGTCTCTGCGAAATCGAACAGCTCGTGCGTCAAAGGCAGCTCGCGTCCAACCATGGGGTTGTCGACTCGATTCTCGACATCGATCAAACCGGTAGAGGGCACGGCGCAGCAAAGCTTCTCCGCCTCGTCGGCCTCGAACCGCAGCTTGTAATCGCTGTACTGCTCGCCCTCGTCCAACGGGCAGGCAAACCCGGGATGGCCGCCAATGAAGAACGGCATGTCCTCATCGCCCTTGTTGGTCACCTCGTACGACACGGTGAGCTTCGTCCCGTCGATGGCGTAGCGGGCAACAAGCTCGAAATCAAAGGGATACTGCTCGAACAGCTCCGGCGAGCTCTTGAGCTTAAAGGCGGCAGAGGTATCATCGCCATCGACGAACTCGAACTCCTGCTTGCGGGCAAAACCGTGGCGAGCCAGGTTGATCTCCTTGCCAGACGCGGTCACGGCGTGGTTGTCGCGCAAACCGCCGCAGATGGGGAAGCAGATAGGTGCCTGCCCGCTCCAAACGGCAGGATCGCCCTGCCACAGATACTCCCGACCGTTGGCGGCAATGGAGGTAAAGGAACCGCCCTCGCTGGTAAGGGCAACGCTAACCTGGTCGTTCTTAAGAATGTGCTCCAAAACTCAACTCTCCTTAGATGTTGTCTACGCCTTGTAGACGCTCTCGCCGCCCAGGTAGGTCTCGACCAGGGTGAGGTCGGGATTCAGGACCACGAAGTCGGCGTGGCGGCCGGGGCGAATGGAGCCGCAAGTATCAGCGATGTCGTTGGCCTCGGCAGGAGCCTGAGTAGCCATGTAGATCGCCTCCGCCTTGGTGGCGATGCCCCAATCCACAACGTTCTTGACGGCGTCCTTCATATTGAGGATGGAACCGGCGAGAGAGCCGCCGTCCTTAAGGCGGGCGGTACCGCCGGCGACCACGACGGGCAGCTCGCCCAGGAAGTAGTCGCCATCGGGCATGCCGCCGGCGCACATGCAGTCGGTGATCAGGGCGACGTGCTCGTGACCCTTAGCGTGCATGACGATGCCGGCGGAGATGGGGTTGACGTGATGACCGTCGCAGATGAGCTCGGAGAAGGACTTGTCCTGGCTGGACAGCGCGGCGCCCACCATGCCGGGCTCGCGATGGTGCAGGCCGCTCATACCGTTGTAGGTGTGGACAAAGACCTTGGCACCGGCATCGAGGCAAGCCTGGGCCTGTTCGCAAGTTGCCGCGGAGTGACCGAGGGCGACCACGACGCCGGAGGCGACGGCATCTGCGGTGAACTCGGCGGCGCCCTCATACTCGGGAGCGACGGCGATCTTCTTTACCAGGCCGTGGGCGGCCTTCTGCCAGGCATTCAGCTTCTCCATAGTGGGAGCGGACAGGTAAGCGGGGTTCTGGGCGCCCTTGTACTTCTCAGTAAAGAAGGGACCCTCGAGGAAGATGCCCTGGATGCGGGCGTGCGGCCGGTCGTCGCCGGCCTCGACGTACTCGGCGACGCTGGCGCAGGCGCTCTCAAGCTGCTCGGTGCTCGCGGTGAGCGTTGTGGGCAGATAGCTGGTGACGCCGTTGCGCAGGATGCCGCGAGAAACGGCGGCGACGCTCTCGGCCTTGCAATCCATGATGTCGTGGTTATCGAAGCCGTGGATATGCGTATCGACGAATCCGGGGGCGATCTCGTGCCCGGAGTAGTCCAGAACCTCGCAGTCCGGAGCATCGGTCACGTGCTCGCCAAAAACGCCGTCCTCAACCATGAGGTAGCCACCGCGGGCTACGCGGGTGGGAAGATAGAAGGCGTCTGCCTTGATTGCATAGGTGCTCATTCTTGTCTCCTAACACACGTAAGATGAGCGTATATCTGCAGCTATACCCAGTTTGCCTGAAAGGTATGGGCGGCAGTGCATTAACCTAAAAAGAGCGCCCGCCCGTCCTGATGACTGGGCGGGCGCGGAATCATTACCGCATCATGCGGTCGCGCACGTAGTGCTCAAAACCTCAAGGTAAGGCTAAGCTTGCGTGGTCGATAGCGCTTAGGCCTCGAAGGGGTGGATGGTGACGCCCTTGACCACGCGGTTCACCTCGCCGGTGGGGCAGGGGTTATCCGGGGTGATGCCCAGAGACAGGGACTTCATCAG
>USOF01000308.1 GCA_900556285.1 uncultured Collinsella sp.
CGACATCGCGGCATCCAATAACGCAAACGTCATTGAGTTCACCGGCTACATGATGAACATCTTCTCCGTCATCGTCGCCCTCGTGCTGGGATTTCTGGTCATCTACGCGAACCAGCTACTCATCACCCGACGCAAGCGGGAATTCGGCATGTATTTCATGCTGGGTATGAGACCGATACAGGTTTCGCGCATCATCATCTATGAGACGGTGCTGGTGGGTGTGATATCGCTCGCGCTTGGTTTGGGCTTGGGCGTCTTTCGCCTTGCCGACTATCAAATTGTCGAAGCCGATAAACTGCGCGAGCGTGCCGATGCGCGCCGCCTGCTTGCACAGACCCTCTATGCCAAACGCGGCACCATCTACGACCGCAACGGTAACGTGCTGGCGTCGTCGGTCGAATGTCGCAACATCGCCGTGAACCCGCAGCTTGTCGAGGATGTTGACAAGACGGTGTCGGCGCTGGTCAAGGCAACTGGAATCGATAAAAAGACCTGCCGCAAGCTCGTCGAGTCCGATGGCACCTGGGTGTATATCAAGCGCCAGGTGGACGAAGACGATGCTGCGGCGCTGGAGAAGAAGAACCTGCCCGGCGTGCTTTTTGAGCAGGCCATGAAGCGCGTATATCCATACGGCAATCTGGCATCGCAGGTGCTGGGTGTAGTGAATGTAGACAACGACGGCTTGACGGGTCTCGAAAAGCAATACAACAAGCTTCTGACCGGCACGAATGGTACCCTCGTGCGCGAGCGCGCGAGGGACGGCAGCTATATCGCGGGCGGTGCCTATAAAAAGGTGGCTGCGGTCGACGGCGTTGATATCGTGACGACGCTCGACGTCAATATCCAGCGAGCGGCCGAGGATGCCCTGGCAGAGGCTGTCGAGAAGACAAAGGCCAAGAACGGCTCGGCTTTGGTCACCGACCCCACGACTGGTGAAATTCTCGCCGCCTGCTCGTACCCGACCTACGACCAGACCGATCTGGAAAACGCCAAAACCGAGGATATGAACTTGCGCCTGGTCACCGACGCCTACGAGCCCGGCTCGGTCTTTAAGACGCTCGGGGCGGGCGCCGGCTTCGACTTGGGTGTCGTGCGATCGAGTACGTCGTTTGAGGTGCCGGCGAGCATCAAGGTGGGCGACGATACCGTCACCGATGCCGACAAGCGCGACTACGCCATGACCATGGATGTGCGCGAGATGATGCGCCGTTCGTCCAACGTGGGCTTTGTCCTGGTGGGGCGCAAGATCGGTGCCGACGACTTTGCCGCCTATGTGGACAAGTGGGGCATCGGTCACAGCTCTGGTGTAGATTTTCCGGGCGAGAGCCTGGGTATCGTCAAGGAGCGTGACCAGTATGACGGCGCCACGCTGGGCTCGATGAGCTTTGGACAGGCACTGTCCGTCTCGCCGATTGAGATCGCACGTGCCGTGGGCGGCATCGCCAACGGCGGCGTGATGATGACACCGCACTTCTATAAGTCCAGCAAAGGCGACGAGAAGGACTGGGGCGAAGGCGAGCGCGCGATTTCTGAGGATGCTGCATCCCAGGTGACATCGTGCATGCAGACGGTCGTGTCCGAGGGAACGGGCGTTGGCGGCGCGGTTGACGGCTATGACGTGGCGGGTAAGACCGGTACGGCCGAACGTGCCGACGAGAACGGCGGCTACCTCAAGGAGAACTACATGTCGTCCTTTATGGGCTTTGCACCGGCACAATCGCCCAAGGTGCTGTGCTATATCACGCTCGACGGAACGCCGAGCGGCTCAGATGCCGCTGCGGTGCCGTTCCAGTCCATTATGGCCAACGCGCTCGACGTGCTGGGTATCCCGCGCACGAGGTAGGGGGTTACAATCTTTGGGGCGTGGTTTGTTGTCCCATATGAGGGGTGTTCACATGCCCTGCACCACGCATGCGCGGCGCTGGGATACAATACGCCGATAGCATTATTAGGTTTACAGGGGAGCCGCAATGATAGAGATCGCCGTCAACAACCTCGCGGCCGCAACAGGGGCCCGAACCGTGACGGGAGAAGCCGATCGGGTATGCCGCGGGTGCGTTATCGACTCGCGCCAGGTCGAGGAAGGGACGATTTTCGTCGCCTTTCCCGGTGAAAACGTCGACGGCAATGATTTTGCTTCCCGTGCCGTCCAGTCGGGTGCCGGCGCCGTCGTGATGACGCGTGAGCCCGAGGCCGAGCTGGTCTCGCTGGCGCAGGACAAAGGATGCGCCATCCTGCTGACCGATGATCCCGAGGAGTTTCTGCTGCGTTTGGCGCACGCGTATCGCCTGGAGCTTGGCTGCCTGGTCGTTGGCATTACCGGTTCCATCGGCAAGACGACGACCAAGGAAATGACGGCCTGCCTGCTCGCGCGCAGCTT
>USOF01000309.1 GCA_900556285.1 uncultured Collinsella sp.
CGCTGTAATCACGCCAGGTGCGCAGGATGTCGTCCGCGGCACTCTGCACTTCCTGGGAACTGCGGCCCACCAGGCGCACGGTGGAAACCGGCCAGTTGACGATACCGGCTTTCACGCCGGTGTAGCGCGCGTTGCGCAGCGGTACGGCGATATGCGCTTTCTGCATGGGGAAGACATAGCGCCCGCCCTGGAAATGGCTGTGGCTCAGGATGCTTCCGCCTACAATAGGCAGGTCAGCGTTGGAACCGCAGGTGTAATGGGGGAACTGTGCCACAAAGTCAAAAATTTCAGCCAGGGTATGGCGGTCCATCTCCATGGGCTTGTGGCTGTCGTTCAGCATGATGCAGTGCTCATGGAAATAGGCATAGGGGCTGTATTGCAGATAGAACGTTTCACCGGCCAGGTTTATGGGCACAATGCGATGGGTCTGGCGGGCAGGGAAGTTGATGCGCCCCGCATAGCCGATATTCTCCTTGCACAGCATGCACTTGGGGTAGCTGGCAGCGGGCTGCAGCCGCTCCATGGCAATCACTTTGGGGTCTTTTTCCGGTTTGGTCAGGTTGATGGTAATTTCCAGCTCACCGTAAGGGGTGGCCGTGTTCCACTGGATGTTCTTGGCAATTTGCGCCGTGCGGATGTAGTTGGACACAACGCACAGATCATAGAACCAGTCCGTGGCAGCTTTGGGGCCGCCCTTGGCATACAGTTTGCGGAACTTGCGGCAGACTTCGCTTTCGCGCGGCATCAGGGCACCCATCATGCGGGTTTCAAAGTTGATGCGGTACTGCGGCACACTGCCGTCAAACAGGCCCTTGGCGGCGGCACGTTCCTCATCAGTCATCTCCATGGACGCGGCTCGCTTGCCCTCGTTGAGCCAAGCGAGCAGGCGCTTGGCAACCTCAAACTTGGGCATGAGCTCCTTGTCGCGCTTGGCCTCCTTCTCGAGCTTGGGCAGCTGCTTCTCGAGCGTACCCATGTCGGCCAGGATGAGCTCGGTCATGATGGTGTCGGCGTCGCCAGCGGGGTCGACGAACTCGCCCGTACGGCCCACCTCGCGCATGACGTTGGGGTCCTTAAAGTAGCGCACGACCTCGCAGATGGCGTCGGTCTCGCGGATGTTGGCCAAGAACTGGTTGCCCAGGCCCTCGCCCTCGTTGGCGCCCTTCACCAGGCCTGCGATGTCGACGAACTCGACCGTTGCCGGCACGATGCGGCCCGGGTTGACGATGTCGGCAAGCTTTTGCAGACGGCTATCGGGCACGTCGACGATGCCCACGTTAGGGTCGATCGTGGCGAACGGGTAGTTGGCGGCAAGGCCGGTCTTTTTGGTAAGCGCGGTGAACAGCGTCGACTTGCCCACGTTGGGCAGGCCCACGATACCGATGGAAAGGGACACGACAGCTCCTTTTGGTACAAGTATTTCAAACTGCATAAGTATAGCGCCGCCGCAGCATCCGGGCTAATCCGGACACCACGGCGGCGCAAATGAAGCAGAGATTGGGGTCGCTAGCTAGTCCGCGAGCTTCTCCACTTGGTCGAGCATCTTGTCGAGCTTGGCCTTTGCCTCGGCCTTGACCTTCTGGGCTTCTTCGTGGGCCTTAGCCTTCTGGGCGGCCTTTTCCTCGGCCTCGGGATCGACGACGACCAGGTTGGATGCATCATGCTCAACCAGCTTGAGCGCATGCTCGGGACACACCTTGACACAGGCTCCGCAACCCAGGCAATACGTTGACTCCAGCGCAAAGCGACCGCTTCCCACCAGATCGCAGGCAAACGTGGGGCACACGTTGACGCACTCGCCGCACGACGTGCACTTGTCAAAATCGCACTCCGGCGTACTCACCTGCATATTCTGGGCAAGTTCGGGGTGATTCTGCAGCGTCGAGAGCACCAGCTGACGCCCATGGGTGAGCGAACGGCGACGCTTGGTCGTCGTGGTGCCGCACATGGTGTTGAGCGTGCGCTCGAGCTGCGTGATCTGGTGACGGTGGGCCTTGAGCTTCTGCGTCACCGAAGCCAGTGCCGCCGTTGCCGGGTTGAGCTTGGTCACGGTCAAGCCCGTGGTGCGGGCGATCTTTTCCATGTACTCCTTGCGCTCGTACTCGCGGCGCTTGTGGCATTTGAGACTCTTGGGGTCGACCTCCAGGCCCATACCCGTACCGGCCCACTCCTCGGCAGTGGCGATGGCCTCGCCCAGAATATCCTCGCCACCGGTGTTGCGGCACTTATCGCACACGCCCAGCGGCAGGTAGACGCTCACGTTGGGATAGTCTGCCAGCACCGAGAACCAGGTCTCGGCCGTAATATCGCCCACGCAGGCGACGACGACCTCGTTCTCTCGCGGCATGCGCTTAAGGGCACGCGT
>USOF01000310.1 GCA_900556285.1 uncultured Collinsella sp.
ACGAGATGCTCAGGAGTCTCGTGGGCTCGGAGATGTGTATAAGAGACAGCCCATACGCCGAGCCACGTCCGCCATCCTGCTTCCGCCTTCGTCTTCCAGCGTCGCCTGAAGAAAATCGATATCTTTTGCCGAAAGGTCTCGCAACGTGCTGCGATACACGCCGTCCCTCATGTCGTAGCCAGCAACCTCGATTCCACGCGCCACGGCGTCGGCATCGATAGCTCCGCCATCCTCGCTGGACTCCCAGGCATGAAAACCCACCAGCTGCATCATGTAGGGAAAGCCGCTGGACGCTTTTACAGCAAGATCAAGCGCTTCCCGCTCGATGCTCCTGCCACCGCCTTCTACCGTCTGCCGAATCGCAAACGCCATGTCGGCATCAGAGATGTGTCCCAAGCGATACTGCTTTGCCCTGCGCAAGAAGGAGGCAGATTTGTTAGACAGCAAGCTCGATACGTTGTTTGGCAACCCAGCCATCAGTAGGGCGACGCTGCGTCCCTCCCTCACAAAGTGCTGGTATACAGCTGCAAACTGAATCATCTCATCAAGATCGGACGTGACCTCGTCCACGGTAATCAACAAGCCCGTGCCCTGCGACTCCAAGGTATCCAAAACACGATACATCCTTGTTCGCCAGCTACCCTCGGGCTCGTCCGGCAGCTCCCATGTGGCTCCAACCGCGCTTCCTATTGTCAGCCCGGTCAGCCCAGCGCCTTTGCCATCGTCCAGAATATCCGAGGCCTGCGCAACAGCGCGTTGGTATATATCTTCAAGCATCCCCGGAAGAGCCGTTACGCTAACGCACGCCCACCCGCGTTCCTGCGCAATACCTGGAATGATATTGAGCAGCGCGGTTTTACCCGTGCCTCGTGCACCGACAACAATTAAATTCAAGCGCGGATCGCCCGTTCCGTTTTCATAGCCGCGCCGCATGCCCTCGATGATGTCTCGGCGACCAGCAAGAACAAGCGGCTCGCTGCCAAAACTTGGAGTAAAGGGGGTTCTTCAACGCAACCAGCTCCTTCTATCGCTCACCTTTGTTCGTTCGTTCTCGCCCCCGTCCGCTTGGATCCTTTTAGCAAGTTTTAGTTTCTTTTAGCAAGTATTAGCAAACAGTCGCCTCCAATCTAGCACATGCAGATGTGGACGATAAAATCTGGACGAGAACCCTCAAAACGCGAAAGGGCGCCTGGCATGCAGCCAAGCGCCCTTTGTTGTTCAGTTGCCGCCACCCGTAAAGGCGGCCATATTTGCGGCAAGCAAGCGCCTACAGCGAGCCGCCGCCCAGAAGGCCGCGCAGCACCTGCTCCGGATTCGCGCTGCCGTCGCGCGGAGCCAAGGCCGTGATGCGCTTCTGCATCTTCAGCTCATGCAGCTCGTCCTGCGCGCGGCGCAGCTGCTCGCGCAGCTTCTCGTTCTCGCGCTCGCGCTCCTCGGCACGCTCCTTCATATCGAGGATGCGCACCACGCCGGCAAGGTTGATGCCCTCGTCGGTCAGCTGGTTGATGAGCTCCAGGCGCTCGATATCGGCACGCGAATACAGACGCGTGTTGCCGCCCGAGCGCTGGGGGTTCACCAGGCCCTTGGACTCGTAGACGCGCAGAGTCTGCGGATGCATGCCGGTCAACTCGGCCGCCACGCTGATCATGTACAGCGGTTTATTCCTATTGTCCTCGGCCATGCTACCTGACCCCTTTCCGTCTCGTTATCGTCCATCATAAGCCCGCGGGCGCGGGCGTGCGCCACGACCGCCCTAGTACGTCGCCTTGTAACGGTTGACCTTCTCGCGATAATCGCGCGTGTCGGCCTCGCGCAGCCTGGTCATGGCATCGCGCTCATCGTCGGACAGGTTCGTGGGAACCTGCACCTTGATCTCGACGAGCAGCGCACCCGTGCGGCCGCGATGCTTAACGTCGGGCGCACCCATCTCCTTAAAGCGGAACTTCTTGCCCGTCTGGGTGCCAGCGGGCACCTTCAGACGAACCGTCGCGCCGCCGGGCGTGGGCACATCCACCGTGCAGCCGAGCGCCGCCTCGTAGACCGAGATCGGCACCTCCATGGTCACATCGGCACCCTTGCGCTTAAACAGCGGATGCTCCTCCACATGCGTGGTCACGACCAGGTCGCCGCGCTCGCCTCCGGCAACGCCGTACTCGCCACGGCGCTTGTAACGCAGCTTGCCGCCGTCGACCGCACCCGCAGGCACCGAGACCGTGATGGTCTGCTGCTCGCCCGTCGAGGGAATGCGGTAGGTGACCTTGTGCGTCACGCCGCGGAACGCGTCCTCGGCCGTTACGTCGACAGTCAGCGACAGGTCGCCGCCCTTGCGCGCGCGGTTGCTGTCTCTTATACA
>USOF01000311.1 GCA_900556285.1 uncultured Collinsella sp.
AGGAGTCTCGTGGGCTCGGAGATGTGTATAAGAGACAGGTCTGGCAGGTAATGGTAAAGCCACCGGGAACCGGCAGGCCGATGCGGCTCATCTCGGCAAGGTTTGCGCCCTTGCCGCCAAGCACGAAGTTCATGGACTTGTCGCCCTCAGTGACACAGGTGCCCTGGGCGTCGGTTCCAAAACGGTAAACCCTCTTGCAATCGCTCACGATACTTCCCCTTCCATGCACTTACGCGCACGACCGTGGTAACGAATCGACCCACCGGATGCGGGCCGTGAGGGAACTATACGGCGCGTTTTGGGCAGGCTTGAGCAGAGGGTGCGCGGTTTGGTAAACGTGCTAAAACTGGCGGTAAACGGTAGATAAAGGTGGTTACCTTATGAAGATACCACTGCAAGAGAAATGCAGGTCAGATGCAAGTTTCTTGCTAAATCGCTTTATCATTATCGTGCATTATTTTGAGGTAGTCTATTTAGGACGGGGCTTTTTAACTACTCCAATGAGCTAACTTTGCTGCACTCGACTGGCGGCGCGGCGGGCGCGGGCTTCTTGGATTTCCTCCAAGTGGCTAATGATCTCGGCAGCGCTTTCCCCGATGGCCTTGCCGTCGGTACGCACCACAAAGCAGCCTAGGCGCTTCATGAGGGCACGAGCTTCCTCGAGCTCGCTGCGCACGCTCTCGGGCTCGGCATAGGAGCCGGCAACGGCACGGGCGTAGTCATCGCCCAAGCGGCTATCGCGAATCTCGGAAATAACGTCGACGGTCGAAATCAGGCCAAACAAACGCATCGGGTCGACCTCGTAAATTGACTTGGGCGGCTCCATGCCATGGGCCAACGGAACATTGGCAACCTTGTAACCTTGAAAGGCCAAAAACATCGACAGCGGCGTCTTGGACGTGCGCGATACGCCCAGCAGCACGATATCGGCTCCCGAAAGGTCGTCGCAGCCGCGTCCATCATCGTGCTCAACGAAATATTCCATGGCCTCGATACGATGGAAATAGCGGTCATCGGTCCTGTGAATCACGCCCGCGACGCCTTTGGGCGGCACACCGATGAGCGACGACAGCACGGCGAGCGTCGGGCCGATCAGGTCGACCGAGCGAATATGCAGCATGCCCAGGTAATCGAGCACACGAGCACGTAGCGCCGGGTCGACGATGGTATGGAACACGGCGATATCGCGATGGTCGGCATCGACGCGCGGCCCCACAAATGACTTGACCTGCTCCACAGAAGTCACCTTAGGCAGGCGCAAAACACAAAAAGCCCCTTCATCAAATTGCCCGGACGCCGCAAGCACCACCTCACAAGCGGTATCACCGAGCGAGTCGGAGATAACGATAACGGTGGGACGAGCGGTGACCGGGCAATTCATGCGGGGCTCCTTTTGCGCTTACGCGCAGGCTGGCTTACTTTTTGCGGGCAAGCTCACCGATGTTGGCAATGCCGGAGAAAACGGCCTCGAAGCGGTTGAGCAGCTTAAGGCGATTATCGCGGAGCTGCTCGTCCTTGTCCATGACCATAACCTCATCGAAGAAGCGGTCGATGGGGGCGCGCAGGGCGGCAAGGGCCGCAAATGCGGCCGGGTAATCCTCGGCAGCAAGGGCGGCATCGACAGCGGTCTGAGCAGCCTCGGAGGCATCGGCAAGCGCGAGCTCGACCTCGCCCATCAGGGCGCGGTCGTACTCCGCGCCCAGCTCGGGCTTGGAGATATGCGCGGCACGGGCATAGGCCGTCGCCAGGTTGTCAAAGGTCTCGGCGTCGTTCTTGCGAGCCTCGTCGAGGGCGGCGCAGCGGGCGAAGAAGACGGACGGGGCGATGATGTGCACCGCAGAGACGGCGGCAACGGTATCGGCCGGGATCTTCTCGTCGCGGGCCATGCTCACCAGGCGGCCATGGAAGAAGTCGCGAACCTGCTGGGCGACTTCGGCGGCGTCAAACTCAATGCCCTGCTCACTATAGAGCTCGAGCGCAAAGTCGATGAGCGACGTGGGGTCGATCGGCAGGCGGTCGCGCAGGATGTTGATGATGCCGATAGCGGCACGACGCAGCGCATAGGGGTCGGAGGAGCCGGTCGGGGGCTCGCCGATGGCAAAGATACCGGCAATGGTATCGAGCTTGTCAGCACAGGCCACGATGCAGCCAGCGGTGCCCTCGGGCAGATCATCGCCGGCAAAGCGGGGACGATAATGATCGCGGATAGCATGGGCGACCTCGTCGTTCTCCCCCATCGCGATGGCGTAGTAACCGCCCATCACGCCCTGCTGGCTCGTGAACTCGACGACGGCGTTAGACACCAGGTCGGCCTTGCACAGGTGAGCGGCTGTCTCTTATACACATCTCC
>USOF01000312.1 GCA_900556285.1 uncultured Collinsella sp.
CGAGATGCTCAGGAGTCTCGTGGGCTCGGAGATGTGTATAAGAGACAGCCGCCAGACCGTTCTCGCAATGGCGCGGCATACGCACGTGCAGGCTCTCGAGCGAGCTGTTCAGGAAGAACGCCGCCTGCGGGTTCTGCATGGGGCCGAGGTCGCGCATGAGCTGCGCGGTAGCCTTGGTAATAAAGGCGCCCTCGCGGCCGAACTTCTCGGCATACGTCACGCCGTGGTAGCTCTCGTCGGGCGTGGTGAGACCCGGGAACTTGTCCGCATGGGCCATCCAGTCAAACTGACCGTGATCGACGATGACGCCGCCCAGGTAGGCCGCGTGACCATCCATGTACTTGGTGGTGGAATGCGTGACGATGTCGGCGCCCCACTCAAAGGGACGGCACATCACGGGCGTCGGGAAGGTGTTGTCGACCATCAGCGGCACGCCGTGGTCGTGCGCGGCCTTGGCAAAGCGCTCAATATCGAGCACGGCAAGCGCGGGGTTGGCGATGGTCTCGCCAAAGACGAGCTTGGTATTGGGCTCAAAGGCGGCCTCCAGCTCCTCATCGGTGCAGTCGGGTGCGACGAACGTGCAGGTCAGGCCCATGCGGCCCATAGTGTGAGCCAGCAGGTTGTAGCTGCCGCCGTAGATGGCAGAGCACGCAACCACGTGATCACCGGCACCGGCGACGTTAAAGATGGCGAGGAAGTTCGCAGCCATGCCCGAGCTCGTGAGCATCGCAGCGGTGCCGCCCTCCATCTCGCAGATCTTGGCAGCAACCAGATCGCACGTGGGGTTCTGCAGGCGGCTGTAGAAGTAACCGGACTCCTCCAGGTCAAACAGCTTGCCCATATGCTCGGACGTATCATACTTCCACGTGGTGGACTGGTAGATAGGCACCTGGCGCGGCTCCGCGTCACCCGGGCGGTAGCCGCCCTGAACACATGTGGTACCGATAGTCTGCTCGCTCATATCTTGCTCCCTTGCCTGGGTTTTAGTTTTATTCGGTTCACGATACCGCTACCCTGCACCCCTCTCAACCCATCCCAAAGGTAGGTTATGGGACTAATTAATCAAGGGTTTTATCTCAAGCCTTGGGCATTTGCTCGATAGATAAAAATGAGGCATACATGAAGCTCTCGATGATTACATGCACCGTCACGGGTACCATAGGCGAGTACACCGTAACCAAGGAGACAACGATGAAGCAAATCGATACGGCCCAGCTCGACATCAACGCCTGTCAGGCTCAGGCTGCCGAATACCACGCCCGCGGCTTTAACTGCGCCCAGGCCGTCGCCTGCACCCTCGCGCCTGCCGTCGGACTCGACCCCCAGATCGCCTTTACCCTCACCGAGGGCTTTGGTGCCGGCATGGGCGGCATGACCGAAACCTGCGGCGCCATCTCGGGCGCCGTGGCCATCATGGGCTTCGTGATGAGCGACGGCATGGAAAACCCCAAGACCAAGGGCCAGACCTACAAGCTGTCGCGCGAAATCGCCAAGCGTTTTGGCGAGAAGAACACGACGACCGTCTGCGGCACGCTCAAGGGCATCGGATCGGACAAGGGTCCGCTTCGCAGCTGCCCCGGCTGCATCGACGATGCCGTCGAAATCGCCTGTGATGTACTAAAGCAGCTCGCCGAGTAAACGGCAGCACAGAAAAACGACGGCCGGCGCGCTTGGGATCCATCCAAAAGCACGCCGGCCGTCGCCGTTAGAACTCGGCAAATACGGGAGCACCGACCTCGATCTCCTCGCGCCCCGCCATAAGCTCGCGCATCCTGGCGCAAAAAGACTCCTGCTCCCCCGCCTTAAACACCAAGTGAAGTGTCACGGCATCCGCGTAATCGGTATCCGAAACCTTGGCACCCGAATCCTGCGCCAAGCGAAGCACCTGCTCATACTGCGGATAGGCCACATGCACGTCAACAGGCACGACGCTCGTCATCTCGACGATCTGCCCGGCCTCCCGAGCCGCGGCCACCGCCGCTTGCGTCGCCGCGGTATAGGCGCGCACCAAGCCACCAGGCCCCAACAGCGTGCCACCAAAATAGCGCGTCACTACGCAGCAAACATTTTTGAGCCCCGCGCCGCGCAACACCTCGAGCGTCGGCATACCGCTCGTGCGGCTCGGCTCACTGTCATCGCTTTGACGCTCGCGTCCATCGACCAAAATCCACGCGGGAACATTGTGTCGAGCGTCGTAATGACGTTTGCGAACGGTCTCGATAAAGGCATTCGCCTCATCCTCGGACTCAATATGGACCAGCTGGGCAATAAACCGGCTCTTGCGGTCCACAAATTCGCCAGAAACCTCAATATTCGATTGCAGAGTAAAATAGCTGTCCAACAAAGCCCC
>USOF01000313.1 GCA_900556285.1 uncultured Collinsella sp.
CGAGATGCTCAGGAGTCTCGTGGGCTCGGAGATGTGTATAAGAGACAGGAACATGGACTACAAGGCAGTGTCCCAGCAAGTCGTCGACAACGTCGGCGGACTGGAGAACATCGAGGGCGCCACGCATTGCGTGACCCGTCTGCGTCTGGTGCTCAAGGATACGAGCAAATACAACAAGGCCGAGCTCGAGAACATCGATGGCGTCAAGGGCGTGCTGTACAACAGCGGCCAGCTCATGATCATCTTCGGTACCGGTACCGTCAACAAGGTTTACGATGAGTTTATGGCTCTGACGGGCGTTAAGGAGATCAGTGCTTCCGAGGTCAAGGGCGCCGAGGCGGACAAGAAGGGCAAGTTCTTCTCGGTCCTCAAGGTATTCTCGGACATCTTTATCCCCATCATTCCCGCCTTCGTCGGCGCTGCAATCATCATCGGCCTTAAGTCGTTGATCGTTGCCAACGGCCTCTTTGGCATGGAGGGCAGCCTCGCCGATCACAGCGAGTTCCTCAAGAACCTCGCAAGCTTCTTTGCCATTATCGCCACCACCTTTGACTACCTGCCTGTCCTGGTTATGTATAGCGCGGTCAAGCGTTTTGGCGGCAACCCGATCCTGGGCATCCTCGTCGGTATCGTCATGGTTCACCCGAGCCTTATGAACCGCAACACGTTCGTTATGGACCCGACGGGTGCTGAGTACTGGAACTTTGGTCCGCTCTCCATTCCCATGGTTGCTTTCCAGGGCGGCGTGTTCCCTGCAATTCTGACCGCCTGGTTTATGGCCAAGGTCGAAAAGATTGCCCAGAAGTACATCCCCGAGGTCGTTTCGTTCGTCTTTGTCCCGACCGTTACCCTGATTCTTGCTAACGTCGCCCTGTTCACCGTGTTCGGCCCGCTCGGTAACCTGATCGGTGACGTCCTCGCCGGCGTAATCGATATCCTGTACAACAGGATGGGCGTCTTTGGTGCCTTTGTCTTCGCCGCGTTCCTGCAGCCGCTCGTCGTTACCGGTACGCATCAGTTCATCCAGGGTATCGAGGCAAACCTTGTTGCCACGACTGGCTTCAACTACATCCAGGCCATCTGGTCGGTTTCCATCATCGCCCAGGGCGGCGGCGCCATCGGTATGTACCTCATTCACAAGAAGCACTCCAAAGAGCGCAACATCTGCATGTCGTCCTTTATCCCGACGCTGGTCGGAATCTCCGAGCCCGCTATCTTTGCTGCAAACATGCGCTATTCGATCATTCCGTTCATCTGCGCATGCATCGGTGCAGGCTGCGGCGGTGCCTTCGTCAAGCTCTTTGAGGTGCGCGCTATCGGTCAGGGTCTGACCGGCGTGCTTGGCCTGCTCATCGTCACGCCCGAGACCCTCGTGTGGTATGTGGCTGGCAATCTCATCGCCTTTATCGTGCCGATCGTCTTGATCTTTGCCTACAACAAGGCAAAGGGCGTGCCGACCACCGATGAAGAGGGCGCTGGCGCTGGCTTCGACGTTAGCTTCTAGTTGAGCCGTTCAGTGTAATCTGAGGATAAGTCCATTTGAGGAAGGGCGTTCGACTCGTGTGAGTCGAGCGTCCTTCCCCATAGACGAGAAAGTCAACGGCGATGTTTAATCAAAAAAATAAGGTGACACGCGCGGACTATGAGCAGTGGCGTGCCGGACAGGATGAGACGGCGGGTCGCATCGCGTCCGACCCCGATAGGCTCCTGTTCCATGTGGAGCCTGAGCTTGGCTGGCTCAACGACCCCAACGGTTTGGTTCAGATTGGTGATACGTATCACATCTATCATCAATACGATCCGTTCGATGCTGCGCATGGCGGTCCAGTGCTTTGGAACCATCTGACGACAAAGGATTTTGTGACGTACGAGAATCACGGCCCCGCACTGTTCCCCGATTCCGATTTGGATTCGAACGGAGCGTATTCTGGTTCTGCCTTTGTACGCGATGGCAAGATTCACTACTTCTATACCGGCAACGTCAAGCATTTTGACCGCGATGATTACGACTACGTGTTGACGGGCCGTGAGCAAAACCAGATTCATATGGTTGCCGAGAATCCCGACGAATTGGGCGAGAAGTGCATAGCTGTTGGACCGGTCAATTACCCCGACGATATCGGTACGCACGTGCGCGACCCCAAGATCCTTGAGCACGATGGTATCTACTACATGGTTCTGGGCGCTCGTACGAAAGACGACCGTGGCTGCGTGCTTGTCTATACCTCGCGCAATCTTGAGGACTGGAGCTATGCGACGCGCATTGAGTTGGGCGAGAAGTTTGGCTTTATGTGGGAGCTGTCTCTTATACACATCTCCGAGCCCACGAGACTCCTGAGCATCTCG
>USOF01000314.1 GCA_900556285.1 uncultured Collinsella sp.
AACGGACCTCCCCGAGGGAGACGGGGTGTTTACTCCGTGCTCAAACATTCTCGCTTCGCTGCGAAACTGCGCACGGAGCAAACACCCCGTCTCCCTCGGGGAGGTCCGTTGGGAGCGTAGGGGCTGTTTTGAGCTACTCCAGCTCAAACGCTCCGGTATAGAGCTGGTAGTAATACCCGCGCTTGGCGATAAGCTCGTCGTGGTTGCCGCGCTCGATGATGCGGCCGTGGTCCAGGCAGATAATCGCGTCGGAGTTGCGCACGGTGGAGAGGCGGTGCGCGATGACAAACGTCGTGCGGCCCTCCATGAGCTTATCCATGCCGGCCTGCACGATGGCCTCGGTGCGGGTGTCGATGGAGCTCGTGGCCTCGTCCAGAATCATTGCCGGCGGATCGGCGACGGCGGCGCGTGCGATCGAAATCAGCTGGCGCTGGCCCTGCGACAGCTGCGCGCCGTTGCCGGTGAGCATGGTGTCGTAGCCGTCGGGCAGGCGGGTGATAAAGTCGTCCGCGCCCGCGAGCTTGGCCGCCGCGATGCACTCCTCGTCGGTGGCGTCCAAGTTGCCGTAGCGGATGTTGTCCATCACGGTGCCGGTGAACAGGTTCACGTCCTGCAGCACCACGCCCAGCGAGCGGCGCAGATCGGCCTTGCGGATCTTGTTGACGTTGATGCCGTCGTAGCGGATCTTGCCGTCGGCGATGTCGTAGAAGCGGTTGATGAGGTTGGTGATGGTGGTCTTGCCGGCACCCGTGGCTCCGACGAAGGCGACCTTCTGACCGGGCTTGGCGTAGACGGAGACGCCGTGCAGGACGTCGTGGTCCGGCGTGTAGCCAAAGTCGACGTCGACCATGCGCACGTCTCCGCGCAGGGGCTCGTAGGTGATGGTGCCATCTGCCTTGTGCGGGTGCTTCCAGGCCCACATGCCCGTGCGCTCATCGGACTCCTCAAGCTCCCAGGTGTCGGGGTTGACGCGGACGTTCACTAGGGTGACGTAGCCATCGTCCACCTCGGGCTCCTGGTCAAGGAGCTCAAAGATGCGGCTGGCGCCGGCAAGTCCCATGACCACGGCGTTGATCTGCTGGGAGACCTGGCCGATCTGTCCGCAGAACTGCTTGGTCATGTTGAGGAAGGGCACCACCACGGCGATGCTGAGCGGCATGCCGGAGAAGGAGAGGTTGGGCACCTTCAACGCAAGGAAGATGCCGCCTGCCAGCGCGACCACCACGTAGATGAGGTTGCCCAGGTTCATGAGGACGGGCATCAGGATGTTGGCGTACATGTTGGCCTTCTGCGAGACCTCGAAGAGCTTCTCATTGCGCTCGTCGAAATCCGCCTCGGCTGCAGCCTCGTGGCAGAATGCCTTGACCACTTTCTGGCCGTTCATGATCTCTTCGATGTGGCCCTCGACTACGCCCAGCTCGCGCTGCTGCGCGATGAAGAGGCGCGCAGAGTTGGAGCCCAAAAACTTGGTAAGCGCGACCATGCAGGCGATGCCGGTGATGATGACCAGGCACATCCATACGGAGAAGTACAGCATGATGCACATCACGGTGGTGAGGACGATGACGGTCTGCAGTAGGTTGGGCAGGGACTGCGAGATCATCTGGCGCAGCGTGTCGATGTCATTGGTGTAGTGCGACATGATATCGCCGCGCTGGTTGGTGTCGAAGTAGCGGATTGGCAGGTCCTGCATGCGGTTGAACATCTTCTCGCGCAGTTTCTCAAGCGAGCCCTGAGTGATGACCGCCATGTAGCGGTTCCAGAACAGCGAGGAGAGGTTGCCCACAAGGTAGATGGCGCCCAGGGTGAGGACGATCTTCAAGATCTTGGGCTGCGCTGCTGCCCAGTCGCCGGTTTGCCACGAGGTGGAGATGACCTCGAGCGCGCTTTGCAGGAACACGGCTCCGATGGAGTTGATCAGGCCGCAGAGGATGACTCCGGCCATGACCAGGGGCAGCAGCACGGGGAAGAACGAGAACAGCATCTTGATAAGGCGCGCCATGGTGCCGGGCATGCTGGATTTGGCGCTTGCAGCGGGCTTACTCATTTGCCTCGCCTCCCTTCTGGTCGATGTCTTGCGGTGTGGTTGCCTTGTCTACTTGAGTCTGGTCTGCGGCGGGCGCGTCCTGGGCCATCTCGGCAACGGCTTCAGCGGTGGCCTCCTCGACCTCTTGGGCCTCCTTGCTCATCTTGTTTTGCGAGGTGTAGGTTTCGCGGTAGATGTCCGAGGTCTCAAGCAGCTCTTCGTGCGTGCCAATCTGGGAGATACGGCCGCCTTCCATGACGATGATGCGGTCGGCGTCCTGCACCGAGGAAATGCGCTGTGCAATGATG
>USOF01000315.1 GCA_900556285.1 uncultured Collinsella sp.
CGAGATGCTCAGGAGTCTCGTGGGCTCGGAGATGTGTATAAGAGACAGCCTTGTCGCCATGGGCCTTGCGAGCCTGATACATCTGGTAGATAAACTCCGCCATTTGCCTGTTTTATCCTTTCTACCTGCTGTTTCCCTATTCTTGTTTTCGTTTTAGTGGAAACGAAATGAGGTAACCAGCTCTGAAATTTAACGAAAAAGGGGCATGGTTGCCCACACCCCCTAATACTACCTGGGAAAAGTCCCCCGGAACACACTATGAACTGCGTACGCTAGTTTTCCGCAACCTTAGCGAACGGCTCGCTGCGATTTGCGCCACAGCAGATACGAATAGACGTAGGCAGCGCCAGCTGAACCAAACGCCAGCACCGCAATCACCGCGGCGACGACTTCACTCGAAAGCACGCTACCCGCCACGCCCATCACAATCAGGCCAATACCCAGCACCATAAAGCAGGCACCGCCAAAACGCTGCGTACGGCGCCAGTTCTCGGGATCGGCAAGCGCCCAGGGCGTCTTGATACCGAGCGTATAGTTCTGCTTCACACGCGGCAAGTAGTTACCCACACCAATGAACAGCAAACCGACAGCACCGGAAATCAGCACGTTGACCGAACCGACCGCCGGCACCACGCCCCAGACCGTAAGCTCTCCCAGCCAGCTTATGGCGCACATGAACAAGGTGAAGGCAATTACGAAGCCCTGATAGAACTTACCCGAGGTTCGATATGCCTCACCTTTGGGATCGATGCGCGGCACCACGCAGAACATTGCGAGAAGCACCAGAGGCAGCACGCCGAGCGCGGAGGCCATCCAGCTAGGACCCCAACCGTCGACAGCGCCGTTCGAGCCCCAGTGCGTGGGAATCTGCGCAGGCAAGCTCGGCATCACCATGAGGTGCGCTACGACATTGGCGACGCACAGAGCGACCAGCACAATCCACACGCGCGACGATACCCCCGTGGGGTGAATGCCCTTGTTTTCGTTATTCATCCTTTTCACCTTCCGTGTTTGTAAAGCCCATAAACCAGCCAATCAAATCCTGCATGACGGTGGTGTTTAAGCTGTATACGATGTTTTGGCCATGGCGCTCGTCGGTCACCAACCCGGCGTTTTTGAGCGTCGCCAAGTGATGGCTCAGCGACGGCTTACTGATATCGAAATGCTCGGCAAGCTCCCCCGCCGTGCAATTGCCCTCGCGCAGCAACTCCAAAATGCGCCGTCGCGTTGGATCGGCAAGCGCCTTAAAACCCTCTCCCGGCATAAGACCTCCTCTCATCATCTCTCATGACGCGCACACTATACTCGATATTTAGATGTTTGTCTAACTATCTAATCTTGTACTCAAAAAAATAGCCGCCTCCGCGTAATGCGAAGACGGCCACTTCTCACGCTACAAACGTGTTTTGGAGTTGGCCAACCCGCTGCAACGGGTGCCATCTGCTTCAATCTTATGCGAACCCCGATCCCATTTCAACAAGCCCAAGGGCTCAAATGGAATCGCGATAACACCTATAATGGCGATAGCTAAAACACGATTCGCTTCCCCATCGGAGGATGTCTATGACCGAAACCGCTGCCGCTCTCGTCGAGACACGCGACACCAAGCTCGAGATCATCATGGGCCGCGAGGCACTCGATAAGCTCGCCGATGCTACGGTGTTGGTGCTCGGCTGCGGAGGCGTGGGCTCCAACTGCTGCGAGGCACTCGCCCGCGGCGGCATTGGTCATTTCGTCATTCTGGACAAGGACATCGTCGCGCCCAGCAATATCAATCGCCAGGCTATCGCCTTTCACAGCACCATCGGCAAGCGCAAGGTCGATGTTATGGAAGCCATGATCCACGACATCAATCCCACCGCCACCGTTATCAAACGCACCGAATACCTGCTGAGCGACAACATCGACGAGTTCTTCGCGAGCGTTTTGGAGCAGACGGACGGCAAGCTCGACTACGTCGTCGACGCCATCGACACCATCTCGGCCAAGCTCACCATTGCCAAATATGCTCAGGACCACGACATTCGTTTGGTTAGCTCCATGGGCGGGGCCAACAAGCTCCATCCCGAGTGCCTCCGCTTTGCCGACATTTTCGATACGGTACGTGACCCCATGAGCCGCATCATGCGCAAAGAATGTAAGAAGCGCGGAATCAAGAGTCTGCACGTGCTGTTTAGCTGCGAGGAATCGGTTAAGACCCAACCCCGCGACCCGTCCAACATCCACGAGCGTACCGAGTTGGGTACCGCTAGTTTTATGCCGCCCATCATGGGTCAGATGATTGCCGGCGAGGTTATCCGCCA
>USOF01000316.1 GCA_900556285.1 uncultured Collinsella sp.
AAAGACGTCTATTACATTCTGGGGAGGACGATGAAGGCCGACGCCCGCCGTGAGGGGGCTCTCACTCCCGAGGCCATCGCCGGTGCCGACGAGACAGCGTGGGCGTGTGTTCGCCTGATTCGCCAAAAGTCGATTATTGCCTCGGTCGGTGCAGACGAGATCTTCGACTCCTTTGTGTTCAAGTATCATCACAACGACTTTGAGGACGACCTGATGCTGGGCGTCGCCAATCGCATTGATGCCGATTACGTCGTGACAGAGGACAAAAATCTCATCAAACATACCAATGGTGTATGCATTAACGTTCAACAGGCGTTGAGGCTGGTTGAAGGGTCCAACGTCCCTTCGGCGCGGCCCGTCTAAGCTGCTTTATCTTGATAAAGTGACGTTTCCCCACCGTTAGCCGATGATGCGAGAGCGCTCGTCGTTTTCGACTGGTTTATGCACGTAAAGTCTGGGAATATACAAGGCGCATGTCTTATTGTCTAACCAGTTGCGCCAAGGAGGCACCATGGACTACAAGATTACTGGCTACGAGCCCGCCCAGCTGTTCCATTTCTTTGAGGAGGTCAGCGCGATCCCCCGTGGGTCTGGCAACGAGAAGGGCATCAGCGATTTCCTGGTTGCGTTTGCCAAGGAGCGCGGCCTCGACGTTTATCAGGACGAGGTCTACAACGTCATCATTCGCAAGCCCGCTTCTGCCGGCGCCGAGAATGCCCCGACCGTGATGCTGCAGGGCCACATCGACATGGTGTGCGACAAGCTGGGCTCCGTTGAGCACGACTTTACGACCGATGGTATCGACCTGGTCGTCAAGGACGGCGTCCTCACCGCTAACGGCACTACCCTGGGCGCCGACAACGGCATTGCTGTCGCTCTGATGCTTACCGTGCTCAACGACGATTCGATTGCTCATCCGGCCCTCGAGTGCGTGTTCACCACCGACGAGGAGACTGGTCTGGTTGGCGCTGAGACGCTCGACAAGTCCCAGATCAGCGCCCGCACCATGATCAACCTCGATTCCGAGGAGGAGGGCGTGGCCACCGTCAGCTGCGCCGGCGGCGTCGTCGTTACCTACACCTGCCCGATCGTGCGCGAGCACAAGACCGGCAGCACCCTTACACTCGAGATCTCCGGCCTGCTGGGCGGTCACTCCGGCAGCGATATCCACCTGGAGCGCGGCAACGGCAACCTCATCATGGCCCGCATCATCGACCGCCTGATGGTTGCCGGCGAGCCCGCCATCGTTAGCTTTAACGGCGGCACCAAGGACAACGCCATCAACCGTGAGTGCAAGGCCGAGCTGGTCTACGCCGACCACGCTGCCGCCGAGGCCGCGGCCCAGATCGCAAAGGGCATCATCGCCGACGTCACTGCCGAGCTCGAGGTCTTCGACCCCGGCTTTACCTGCACCGTCGAGATTACCGACGACGCCGAGGTCGAGGCCATGGACCAGAAGTCCGCGCTTGCCCTCATCCGCGCCCTGCGTCTTGCCCCTAACGGCGTGATTCGCCGCAACGTCGCCACCGACGGCTCCGTCGAGGTTTCCTCCAACATCGGTGTGGTTGCCACCTCTGACGACGAGGTCAAGATCATGCTGTCCCCGCGCTCCTCGATCACCTCGCTGCAGAACGAGTTTAAGGACCGCCTGCAGACGCTGGCCGATGTCCTGGGCTTCGACGCCAAGTTCGAGTTCGAGTATCCCGGCTGGAGCTATGCCGAGCATTCGCCGGTCCGCGACGTCTTTGTCGAGAGCTATCGCGAGCTCTTTGGCTCCGAGCTGCGCATCGAGTCCATTCACGCCGGCCTTGAGTGCGGTCTGTTTGCCGAGGCCCTGCACGGCCTGGACGCCATCGCCGTGGGTCCGACGCTCTCCGATGTCCACACCCCGGACGAGAGCATGGAGCTCGCTTCTGCCGAGCGCTTCTACGAGCTGCTTATCGAAAGCGACGAGCTGCCCAGCACCGGCCAGGTGAACCCGTATGCCTATACGCAGGCGTACGAGGAGGCCGTCGCTGCGGGAGAGGACATTGTGGTCATAGCCCTCTCGTCCAAGCTCTCCGGCACGCATCAAAGCGCCGTGACCGCCGCCGCGCAGATCGATGCGTCCGTGCGTATTGTGGACACGCAAAGCGTTACGGTTGGCGAGCACATTTTGGTGAAGTACGCGCTGCAGCTGGTGGACCGGGGGCTTGATGCCCAGCAGATCGCCGACGCCGTTGAAGCCGCGCGCGACCGCGTGGTTGTCATCGGCCTGCTCGATACCCTTGAATACCTGCGTCGCGGCGGCAG
>USOF01000317.1 GCA_900556285.1 uncultured Collinsella sp.
CCATCGAGGCGCCGACCAAGACACTTGCCCGCCACATCGCCGACGCCTTCATCGACCCCTTCGCCGGCATCCTCGCCGCGCTCGCGCTGGTCTCGCTCTACATCGACGTGCTCGCCGTGCCCGAGCCGCAGCGCGACCCCTCCACGGTCATCGTCATCGGCATCATGCTACTGGTATCGGGCGGCATGAAGTTTATCCAGGAAGCACGCAGCGGCAATGCGGCAGAGGCCCTCAAGGACCTGGTCTCCAACACCTGCACCGCCCTGCGCGACGGCGAGCGCATCGAGATACCCTTCGACGAGCTCGTCCCCGGCGACGTGATCCGCCTCTCCGCCGGCGACATGGTGCCGGCCGATGCCCGCATCATCACCGCACGCGACCTGTTTGTGATCGAGTCCGCCCTCACCGGCGAAAGCGAGGCCGTCGAGAAGACCGCCGTCGCCACCGTCGTCGAAGGCGCCGACAGCTCCACGCTGCCGCTCTCCGCCTGCAAGAACATCGTCTTTACCGGCACCTCCGTGCAAAACGGCACCGCCATGGCGCTTGTCGTGGCCACCGGTTCGGACACCTACCTGGGCGGCATCGCCAAGATGCTCAACGGGCGCGGCGAGAAGAGCGCGTTCGACCGCGGCGTCTCGAGCGTCTCGATGCTGCTGGTGCGCCTGATGCTCGTCATGGCGCCGGCAGTCTTTGCCATCAACGCCGCCACCAAGGGCAACGTCATCGATGCGCTGCTGTTCGCCACGAGCGTGGCCGTGGGCATCACGCCGCAAATGCTTCCCGTCATCGTGACCACGAGCCTGTCGCAGGGCGCCAAGGACCTTGCCCGCCGTCAGGTCATCGTCAAGGAGCTGCCTGCGATCCAAAACCTCGGCGCTATGGACGTACTGTGCTGCGACAAGACCGGCACCCTCACCGAGGACCGCATCGTGCTCGAGCGCTACCTCAACACCGACGGCAACGAGGACGCGCGTGTGCTGCGCCATGCGTTTTTGAACAGCTTCTTCCAGACGGGCCTCAAGAACCTCATCGACCTGGCCGTGATCGACCGCGCCGACATGACCCCTTCGGCCGTCGCGCCCGATTCCATGCTGGGCCAGAGCCTGCGCGACCGCTACACCAAGGTCGACGAGGTGCCCTTCGACTTCTCGCGCCGTCGCCTGAGCGTGGTGGTCGCCGATGCCCAAGGCAAGACTCAGATGGTCACCAAGGGCGCTGCCGAGGAAATGCTCGAGATTTGCTCCTACATCGAGGTCGACGGTACCGCCCAGCCGCTTACCGACGAAAAGCTCGCCCAGATTCGCAAGCAGGTAGCAGACCTCAATGCCGAGGGCCTGCGCGTGATCGCCGTGGCGCAGAAGAACAGCCCGTCTCCGGTCGGCGCGTTTTCGGTCCGGGATGAAGCGGACATGGTGCTGATCGGTTATCTCGCTTTTCTCGACCCGCCGAAAAGCACGACCGAGGAAGCGATCCGGGTGCTCGGCGAACACGGCGTGGCGGCCAAGGTGCTGACCGGCGACAACGACCGTGTCGCCGCCACCGTCTGCGAGCAGATCGGCATCGACGCGAGCAACGTCTTGCTAGGCTCCGAGATCGATGCGCTCGACGACGCCGAGCTTGCCGAGCGCGCCGAGAACACCTACCTCTTCGCCAAGCTCTCGCCGCTGCAGAAGGCGCGTCTGGTGCGCGTCATGCGCGAGCTGCTCGGCCACACCGTGGGCTTTATGGGCGACGGCATCAACGACGCCGCCGCCATGCGTGCGAGCGACTGCGGCATCTCGGTCGATTCGGCCGTCGACATCGCCAAGGAATCCGCCGACATCATCTTGCTCCAGAAGGACCTGGGCGTGCTCGAGCGCGGCATCATCGAAGGCCGCCGCACCTACGGCAACCTGCTCAAGTACCTCAAGACCACGGTGAGCTCCAACTTTGGCAACGTGCTATCCGTGACCGTCGCGAGCCTGTTCTTGCCATTCTTGCCCATGAGCGCCCTGCAGCTGGTGCTGCTGTCGCTGGTCTACGAGATCGTGTGCATCGCGCTGCCGTGGGACACCGTCGACGACGCCTGGACTGCCCACCCGCGCGCCTGGGACGCCGCGTCCATCAAGGGTTTTATGCTCGAACTGGGCCCCGTGAGCTCGCTGTTTGACATCGTGACGTTCGCCGCGCTCTTCTTTGTGGTGTGCCCCGCTGCCGTGGGCGCGAGCTGGGCAGAGCTTGCCGCCGCGGGCAATGTTGCCGGCATGGCGACCTTTGCGGCGATTTTCCAGAGCTGTCTCTTATACACGTCT
>USOF01000318.1 GCA_900556285.1 uncultured Collinsella sp.
AGATGCTCAGGAGTCTCGTGGGCTCGGAGATGTGTATAAGAGACAGGGTATATATGTAGTGCTCGAAGGCCACGCTAGCTGCTCGCCTTCCGATACCCCGTGGCAAACGAAGGGTCGTAAAGCTTGCTGCGCTCGTACGACTCTGCTTGCGCGCCGTTGTGCGAAAACCCGCCGCGAGCTCCGAGCACGCGGCCCACCACCACGAGCGCCGTGCGGTCGATGCCCTCTCGCGCGCCCGCATCGGCGAGCGTGCCCACTGTGCATCGCACCACGCGCTCCTCAGGCCAGGTCGCCTTGTACACGAGCGCGGCCGGCTCGTCGGAGCTGCGGCCCGCGGCCAAAAGCTCGGCGGAAAGCTCGGCGAGCATACCCGAGCTCAGGAAGATGACCATAGTCGAGCCACTTTCCGCCATGGTGCGCATGCCCTCGCCCGCGGGCATGGGGGTACGTCCGGAAAGCCGCGTGATCACGACCGACTGGCTGATTCCCGGCAGCGTGTATTCCTGGCGAAGCGCCGCCGCGGCACCGCAAAAGCTCGACACGCCGGGCACCACCTCGTAGTCCACGCCGCGCGCGTCGAGCGCGTCCATCTGCTCCTGGATGGCGCCGTACAGGCACGGGTCGCCCGTGTGCAGGCGCACCACGTCCTCGCCCCGCGCATCTGCCGCGCACATCACGTCGAGCACTTCCTCCAAGGTCATGTGCGCGCTGTCGTAGACGATGCAGGATTCCTTGCACTCAGCTAGCAGCTCGGGGTTCACAAGGCTTCCCGCCCAAACGACCACGTCGGCTGCGCGCAGAAGGCGCGCCCCGCGCAGCGTGATAAGGTCGGCGGCGCCCGAGCCTGCGCCAACGATATGAATCATCCGAGCCTTCCCTTCCCGTTTCTCATCGCAACCGTTTACGCCGCCATTCGCGCAGCGGGCAAAACACGGCGCCTGCGGCAGCAATGGGCGCAAATACGCAGGCAGGAGGCGCAATGCCGCCCGCCCTGGGCTTTGACACGTTCACAAGTGCCCACTATCATAGTAAAAGTTTCGGCAACGAGCATATGACAATCGGATAAAAGGAAATGACCGGCGCGGCGCCCGCACAGCCCGCGCTGGCTTGCGGAGGGAACCAGGTGGGAATCCTGGGCAAGGGACATTACTGTATAGGACGCGCGGGCGAACCGCCTCGCGCCCCAAGCCAGACTGCTTCGCCTTTTCCTCACGGCATCGCCGTGGCGTTAGCTCCTTGTGAACCCCGAGGGGTGCGCTTTTCTTTCGCTTGTGCCGACAAGCAACTGTCGCCGGGGGACCGGCAAACCGAGGAAAGGAAAAACCATGTCCGACCAGATGTCACGCCGCGGCTTCATGGGCGCCGCAGCAACCGGAGCCGTCGCGCTCGCCGGAGTCGCGCTCGCGGGCTGCTCCAACACCTCCGCGAGTTCCGAGAAATCGAGTGAAAAGGAGAAGGCCGTGAAGCCGGTCATCCTCGTCACGAGCTTCGGCACGAGCTACAACGACTCGCGCCACATCACCATCGGCGCCATCGAAGACGCTATCCGCGAGAAGTACTGGCAGGACTACGACATCCGCCGCGCCTTCACCGCGCAGATCATCATCGACAAGCTGAAGAAGCGCGACGGCATCACGATCGACAACATGACCGAGGCGCTCGACCGCTGCGTGGAAGACGGCGTGAAGGAAATCGTCGTGCAGCCGACGCATCTCATGGGTGGCCTGGAATACACCGACGTGAAAGACGAGCTCGACAAGTACGCCGACAAGTTCGACAAAATCTCGCTCGGCGACCCGCTGCTCACCTCCGACGACGACTACAAGAAGGTGGCCGCAGCCATTAAGGAGAACATGGCGTCCTTCGACGACGGCAAGACGGCGCTGTGCCTCATGGGCCACGGCACCGAAGCCGATTCCAACGCCGACTATGCCAAGATGCAGGAAGTGTTTAAGAACGAGGGCTTGACGCAGTTCTTCGTCGGCACCGTCGAGGCTGAACCGACCTGCGAGGATGTTATCGCCGCCGCGAGCGCCGCAGGCTACAAGAAGGCCGTGCTCGCGCCGTTCATGGTGGTCGCGGGCGACCACGCGAACAACGACATGGCAGACGAGACCGACCCCGACAGCTGGGCTGCGAAGTTCGTGGCCGCCGGCTTCGAAGTGACGTGCCTGCTCCAGGGTCTGGGACAGAACGTCGCGGTCGACGACATCTACGTCGCGCACGTGGACGACGCCATCGCCAAGCTGTAAACTCGCCGCGCACGGGGGCGCCGGTCGCGTCC
>USOF01000319.1 GCA_900556285.1 uncultured Collinsella sp.
AGAGTCCGGACCGCTTCACGGTCCAACTTTCTGTCCGCACCCCCATTTGAGCGAAAAAACCGCAGGAAATGCCTCTCCCAAAGTGTCGATGCTTCGGGGGTCCGATTTCACTCGTTCACTTCGCGGAAAACCATTCGCCTTCGTTGCGTGAGGCGACGGATGGAAGGGTGATTATCGTCAAGCTGCTACCTCTGCCTTGTGAATCATCTGGAGCACAAGGCATAATGCATGTGACAAAGGGGCGGTCCCTTTGCCGCATTGATCTGAGAGCAGATGTTGATGATTCTTTCGCTTGCCCCCATGGAGGGGATTACCGGGCATGTGTTCCGTCGCGTGCATGCGGAGTGCTTCGGTGCGCTCGATTGCTATTACACGCCGTTTTTGCCGCTGCCGCGGGTGGGAAACCGCTTTGGCGGCAAGGCGTTTAAGGAGATCGATCCTGCCAATAACCAGGGGCTCAACGTAGTGCCTCAGCTGATGTCCAAGAACGCGGACGAGTTTGTGTGGGCGGCACAGGTACTCGCCGACATGGGATATCGCGAGGTCAATCTCAACTTGGGTTGCCCCTCGGGGACGGTTGTTGCCAAGGGCAAAGGATCGGGCTTTTTGCGCAACTTGGACGAGCTTGAGGTGTTCTTGAGTGACGTGTGTGAGCGCTCTCCGCTGCCGGTATCGGTCAAGACCAGGTTGGGGTTGGAGAGCGACGACGAATACGAGCGCGTACTCGATCTATATTGCCGCATGCCGCTGGCAGAGCTGATCGTGCATCCTCGCGTACAAAAGGACCGCTATACGGGCACGCCGCGCAAGGAGTTTTATGGCGAGACGCTGGAGCGCGCGCCGTTTCCGGTGGCATACAACGGTGACATTTTTGATCTTGAGGACATGGGTGCGCTGGTGGAGGCCTATCCCGGCACACGTCATGTGATGCTGGGGCGCGGCTTGCTCGCGAACCCAGCTCTGGCTCGCATGGTCAACGGCGGTCCCGCTGCCACGGCAGCCGAACTGCAGCGCTTCCACGACACGCTGTTTGCGGCCTATGCAGAAGAGATCGGCGGCAACGCGGTCTTTCGTATGAAGGAGTGGTGGTTCTACGCCAAGTGCGCTTTCGCCGACCCCGCTACCGTTCACAAGCTCGTACGTAAGACTAAAAAGGTTGACGAATACCGCGCCGCCGTCGAGCGCGTCTTTCGCGAGCGGCCACTTGCACCCATAGCCCGCTTCCACGGCTAGTTAGTCGTTGGTGACGTTCTTTAACGACTAGTCATTTAAGAACGTTCCCAATGGCTGTGTTGCACTAGAGCAGGTTCTCCTGTACCCATGCGATGATGTCGCTCGATTCGTAGAGTGGTTTGCCGTCGATGAACAGGCAGGGAACCTGGCGTTTTCCGCCGACGGCGATAAGTGTCTGTTCGGCATCGGAATCGGTCGAGATATTGCGCTCGGGAATGGTCACGCCGTTATCGGCAAGGAAACGCTTGACCTTTATGCAATACGGGCAGCCGGTCATAACGTACAGTGCGAGCTCATGATTAGTAGCCATAGGTCTCCAATCGGTTGCGGTTTTGATTGAAATACCCAAAGCCGCCGCGGTCTATGCGCGGGCCAGTGACGACTCGATGGCCTGGACCAGAAACGCCGTGGCTCCGGTGCCGCAGGGCTTGTCGTAGTAGTCAACAAAGCGCTGGTCGGCAAGATAGCCGTGGGCGAGGCCCAGGTACGCTTCGTTCTGGGGTTCGCGTCCCCAGTTGAGACCAATCCAACGACGATGCATCGCGACAAGCTTGCGAGTCTCGCTTCCGTCCGCATCGCCGTCGCCCATGGCAATCGAGAGTTGATCCAGAATGGCGCGTTCAAGTTCCTTCATGTCGTTCCATGTCTGAGGATCCATGTCCAGTAACGTTTCGTTTGCTGCATCGATAGCCTCATCGCCATAGCGCGCCCGCGCTTCGGCGCCGTAGCGCTCCTCGTTTTCCTGCACGGTGCGCCAGCGCTCCAGTTGCGGCAGGACGGCGCCCATGAGCGAGACGGCTTCGTCGAGCGACATGCCGGTGTTTTGCGCCAGCCGCGGGGCACAATCTTCAATCATCGCCTCCATGGTGGTGTCGTAGGTGTACTTGCCGTGGTCGTAGCACCACTTGCAGTAATGGTCGGTCGTGGCGCCCGTGGCGTCGGTGCCGCAGTCGTCGGGTGTGAGTATCATGCCGCAGCTCTGGCAATAATGCTTGGGCTGTCTCTTATACACATCTCCGAGCCCACGAGACTCCTGAGCATCTCGT
>USOF01000320.1 GCA_900556285.1 uncultured Collinsella sp.
GATGCTCAGGAGTCTCGTGGGCTCGGAGATGTGTATAAGAGACAGGTATTACAACGCCAATAGTTGTCTATTTCGAGCGCTACTGCCAACGGGTTCCCCACAACTCGCCAGCTATAAAAGCGTTGCGCCAGACCCGCCCAAGCGTTTCCGGCGCAACCGCGCAGTTTAGTTATTCGGCTTCCATCTCCGCTGTCACACGGCGATACATCTCGATAACCTGAGTCGTCGCCTTGGACGGATCCTGATAGTAGCGGCCATCACACGTCTCGGCCGAGACATAGCCCGTATAGCCGTGGCGCATGAGTGCCTCGAGGTCGGCACGCATATCACGCTCGCCGTCGCCCCAGGCAAGATGCGTCGTGCCGCCGCCCACATCTACAAAGTGGGTGTGAACGATCTTGTCGCCCAAAACCTCAAAGTAGCCGTCGATCGTGTCGCCGGCAACTTCCATGGCGCCAAAGTCGATACAGGCCTTCAGGTTGGGACGATCGACCGCCTCGAGGATGCGCGCGACATCCTGTGCCGTATTGACCAGCACGGACTCCGACGGCTGCAGGGCCTCGAGCGCGACGCGAATACCGCGCGTATCGGCGTAGTCGCACACCGAGCGCAGCATGGCAACGCTGCGGGCCCAGGCGTCCTCAGCCGGCTCGTCCAGATAGGCCCAACCACTCGTCACCAGAATCTGCGGCACGCCCAACTCAACGGCAACGTCGATCACATTCTTAAAGTACGAGAGGATGCGTTTTTGGCCCGCCTCACCGCGCACCGCGACGTTCCACGGCTTGGGGTTGTTCTGCTCGGGGCACACGCACACGATCTTGATACCGTATTGGGCGGCAAGATCGCGAATCTTATCCACCGAATCGTGCTCATGGCAATCCACATACAGGTGCATCGAGCCGGTCCACAGCTCGATATTGCGATAGCCGGCCTCACCTGCAGCCTTAAAAAACGTCTCGATGCTGTAATAACGATGGTTGATGTTCATGAGCGAAAGCTCGGGTACGACCATAGCCCTCCCCTTTCGTACGGAGTTTTAAAAAACAGGGGGCCGCCGCAGATGCGACAAGCCCCCAAAGATCGACGCAACCGTTAGACGCGATGGAAGCGCGATTCGAACATATTAGGCAAGCACGCCAAAGTAAGCGCCGATGATGCCCACGACCATGGTGCAGAGGATCAGGACCATCGGGTTGATCTTCTTGGAGAGCAGCCAATAGTAGAGCCAGAAGGCGGCCATGCCGAGCATACCGGGCATGATACCGTCCAGGATGTCCTGGAGAGTCTGGGCGGAGTCGCCCTGACCAATGGCGATGGGCAACGAAGCCCAGAACATGTCCTTGCTCATGGCGCCGACGACCATGACGCCGACAATGCCGACGCAGGCCATGATCTTTTGCATCAGGCCGGTCTTCTGAGCCTCGTCGAGGAAGCCAATGCCTAGCTCATAACCCTTGATAGCGCCAAAGATACGAATCAGGAACGCCGGGATGTTGTAGACGAGCAGGAAGGCGATGGGGCCAAAGACGTTGCCGGCTTGGCACAGGCTGATGCCCACGGCAGCGGCGACGACGCGCAGGGTGGACAGGAAGAAGGAGTCACCCAGGCCGGAAAGCGGACCCATGAGGGCGGCCTTGATGTCGTTGACGCTCTCGGGCTCAACCTCGCCACGAGCGACCTTTTCTTCCATGGCCATCGCGATGCCACCCACGAAGGGAGCGAGCTGCGGGGTGATGTTGAAGAATGCGCTGTGACGGTGCAAGGCCTCGGCGTAATCATCGGGACGGCCGGCATAGATCTTCTTGAGCATGTTGGCGACCATCAGGCAGAAGGCAATGTTCATCTGCTTGTAGTAGGTCCAGGAGAATTCCATGCCCAGGGCGCCGGTGTTCACGGCGCTCTTAATGAGGTCGGAGCGAGTAATCTGGTTCTCGGAATTAGAAGTCATCGTCCTCATCCCCTTCCACAGAAAGCTGGGACTGGGCGCCACCAAGGCCCAGCAGGTCGTACTTGTCGATGCCGATGATGATGGCGATCAGGGCGACGCCCAGGACGGGCACGTTGGCGTAGGAGCACAGCAGGAAGCCCAGGAAGTAGAAGGGCACGAGCTGCTTGGTGAGCACCAGGCGGCCGAGCATGGCGAAGCCCATGGCAGGCAGGATGTTGGCGGCAACGCCAAAGCCAGCAAGGACAAAGTCGGGGATAAAGTTGAGCTGTCTCTTATACACATCTGACGCTGCCGACGATCTTACGCGTGTAGATC
>USOF01000321.1 GCA_900556285.1 uncultured Collinsella sp.
AGATCGTCGGCAGCGTCAGATGTGTATAAGAGACAGATATGGAGCTTGCTGCCGTGACGTCCAACGCGGACGCCGGCGTTGCGCTCGCCGATGTATACCCCGCCTTTGCCGGCGCCACGGATCTGGCGTTTACCACGCATGATGACCCGATCCTGCTTGATTTGGATGCCGTGTTCTTGGCGGTGCCGCATACAGCTGCCATGGCGGCGGTGCCTAAGCTGCTTGAGCACGGCGTCTCTGTATTCGACCTGTCCGCGGACTATCGCCTTAAGGACGCCGGTGTGTACCAGGCGTGGTACAACGCGGAGCACACATCGCCCGAATTGCTTGAAACGCGCGCCTTTGGCCTACCCGAGCTGTTTGCGGGCGATCTTGCAAGCGCTGCCGCGACACATGCTGCGGGCGACCCCGTGCTGGTTGCATGCGCGGGCTGCTATCCCACCGCGACCTCGCTGGCCGCGCTGCCGGCTATCAAGCAGGGCTGGGTTGCCGATGCCGGCGCCATTGTGGTCGATGCCATTTCCGGTGTGACCGGGGCCGGCAAGGGCTCCAACCAGCGCACGCACTTCTGCAGCGCGGACGAGAACCTGGAGGCCTACGGCGTGGGCAAGCATCGTCATACGCCTGAGATCGAACAGATTCTGGACGCGAAGGACCGCGTGGTGTTTACCCCGCATCTGGCTCCGCTTAAGCGCGGCCTGCTTTCCACCGTCACGCTGCCGCTCGCTGCGGACTTTGCGGGCGATGACGGGTTGAATGCGGATGAGGTTGTGGCCGCGTATCGCGAGTTTTACAAGGATTCACCTATGGTGCGCGTGCTCGATGCGGGGCAGATGCCCAAGACCTCGAGCGTGGTTGGAACCTGCGGATGCCATATCGGCCTTGCGCTCAACCGGCGTGCGGGCGTGCTTGTAGCGGTCGCCGCCATCGACAACCTGTGCAAGGGCGCCGCCGGCCAAGCGGTACAGTGCGCGAATATTGTGTACGGCTGGGACCAGCGACGAGGACTCCCCATGGTCGCGATGCCCGTTTAGCCAGCGGGCGAGCTTGCGCCGCGATGTGTCGCGGCCAACGGCTACACTGAGAACAACGAACCACCGCCCGTCTTCGCGTGGGCGGTTCTTGTGGGGAGACAGCTGATTATGAATATCGACCACTTTGAAACATGCATTCGCACCGTGCCGGCGGGAGGCGTTACCAGTCCCAAGGGCTTTAAGGCCGCGGGCATCCATGCGGGCTTTCGCAAGAACCCGCAGCGCCTCGATATGGCCTGCGTGACGGCTGACGAGCTCGCCTCGTGCGCGGGCGTCTTCACCACCAACCGCTTCTGCGCGGCGCCCGTGCAGGTGAGCCGCCAGAACCTGGGCGGTGCGGAAAAGGGCTACGGTCTGGTAAAGGGCATTGTCATCAACTCCGGTAACGCCAATGCCGCCACGGGCGAGCAGGGTCGCGCGGTTGCTGCCGAGACGTGCGAGATCGCCTCGCAGATCTTGGGCTGCGAGAGCGAACAGGTGCTGGTTGCCTCTACCGGCGTGATTGGCCAGACGCTGGGCATCGAGTTGTTCGAGACGGGACTGCCCGCGGTGATCGATGCGCTCTGCGTTTCCGGCGGTGCGGACGCAGCGCGCGCAATCATGACCACGGACACGCATTCCAAGGAATATGCGATTTCCTATACTAGCCAGACGCTGCAGTATGCCGACTGCACCTTTACCGTAGGCGGTATGTGCAAGGGCTCCGGCATGATCATGCCCAACATGGCGACCATGATCGCCGTGATCACCACCGACGCCCCGGTGGAGCCGCGAGTGCTGCATTCGATCTTGAAGCAGACGGTGGACGTGACCTTCAACAAGGTGACCGTCGACTCGGATTCCTCGACCAACGATACCTGCATCATGCTCGCCTCCGGTGCCGCCGGCGCGGACGCCGTCCCCATCGAGGAAGGAAGCGATGCCTACAACGAGCTGCTCTACGCCCTGCATGAGGTGTGCGAGACGCTCGCCCGCACCATCGCGTCCGACGGCGAGGGCGCGTCGCGACTGGTGACCGTCAACGTGACCGGTGCCGCAACGGACGAGGACGCCGATACGGCGGCGCGCGCCGTGGCCAACTCGCCGCCGGTCAAGACCGCCATCGCCCGCCATGACTGCAACTGGGGCCGCATCGCCATGGCGTTGGGCAAGTGCGGCGTCGCCTTTAACCAAGAGGATGTCTCAATCGCTGTCTCTTATACACATCTGACGCTGCCGACGATCTTACG
>USOF01000322.1 GCA_900556285.1 uncultured Collinsella sp.
CGAGATGCTCAGGAGTCTCGTGGGCTCGGAGATGTGTATAAGAGACAGCTGCTGGTCCGTCTGGCACATTGCTGCAATCCGGTGACGGGCGACGATATCGTCGGCTTCATCACGCGCGGTCGTGGCGTTTCGGTGCATCGCGCCAACTGCCCCAACGTCAAGGGTCTTATGGAGCATCCCGAGCGCATGATCGAAGTGGAGTGGGACGGCGCTGCCGACACCCTCTTCCAGGTCGAGATCGTGGTCGAGTGCCTGGACCGCATGGGCCTGCTCAAGGATGTCACTATTGCCATTGGCGATGCGGGCGGCAATATCCTTTCTGCCGCCACGTCGACCAACCGCGAGGGTATTGCAACCCTGCGCTTTATGGTCGAGATCTCGGACGCGAGTGGTCTTGATCCGCTGCTGGCCTCTATCAGCAGCGTTGACTCGGTCTACGACGCACGCCGCCTGATGCCCGGCGAGGGTGGAGCCCAGCTTAAGCGCCGCGTTTAGTCGCGACGAACGCGCCACATTATCAATATTCGCTACACTCGAGGCATCGTTTGATGCCTCGAGTTCTATAGAGAGGAGAGGGACATGAGTGCTATGTCCTTGGATGTAACTCCCAAGGGGTCGGTCGAGATCGAGACGCTCGTAAACGGTCCCATTCAGACCAATAGCTATGCTCTTATTTCGGGCAATGAGTGCGTGATTATCGACCCTGCGTGGGAAGGCGAGCGCCTGGTGGAGCATATTCGAGCCGAACATCCCGGCGTACGCGTGCTTGGCGCCGTATGCACTCATGGCCATGCCGATCATGTTGGTGGTGTTGCCGGCGTGCGAACCACCGTTGGCGAGGGCTGCCAGTATGAGCTGTGTGCTAAGGATGCGGCGGTGCCGCATACGAACATCAAGGAACAGCGAGCTATGTGGGGCATTGAGACGCCCGACCCCGGGGAGCCGACGTGCCTGCTCGCCGAGGGCGATGCTATCGAGGTGGGCGATATCTGCCTGCAGGTGATCGAGACACCAGGGCATACGCCGGGCGGGATCGTCTTGTTCGCCGCCACCGAGCAGGGAAGCATCGCCTTTGTTGGCGACACCCTGTTCCCGGGCAGCCACGGCCGCACCGATCTTGCCGGTGGCGACGAGGCGGCGATTCTGCGCTCGCTCTCCAAGCTCGCCCGGCTTCTCCCGCCCGATACCGTTTGCCTAACCGGCCATGGCGATTCGACCACCATGGCACGCGAGCTCATGCAGAACCCTTTCATGCAGGTGTAGCTTTATAGTCAGCTTCTAAAGCACGAGAAGCGTCCAAACGTCAAGCTATTTTTCCCCAACGGGTCAATTTCGTAGGGCAAACGGTCAAAAAAGTCTGTTTGGACGATATTCGTGAACAAACGAACGTTTATGCTCGGGTGCGCCGTGGTAAAATCACAGGCGTTATCGGAGCAACCTTACAGGAGGTTTCTTTTATGCTCGTCAACGCAGCAGACATGCTCAAGAAGGCCGAGGCCGGCAAGTACGCTCTCGGTGCCTTCAACACCAACAACCTCGAGTGGACCCTGGCTATTCTCCAGGCCGCCGAGGAGGCCAAGTCTCCGCTGATCCTTCAGTGCACCGCTGGTGCCGCTAAGTGGATGGGCGGTTTCAAGGTCTGCGCCGACATGGTCAAGGCTGCCGTCGAGGCCACGGGCGTTACCGTTCCCGTCGCCCTTCACCTCGATCACGGTTCTTACGAGGACTGCTTCAAGTGCATCGAGGCTGGCTTCACCTCTATTATGTACGATGGTTCTCATGAGGAGACCTTCCAGATCAACCTCGACCGCACCAAGGAGCTCGTGGAGCTCGCCCATTCCAAGGGCATCTCCATCGAGGCCGAGGTCGGCGGCATCGGCGGCACCGAGGACGGCGTGACCTCCAACGGCGAGCTCGCTGACCCCGCTGAGTGCAAGCAGATTGCCGACCTTGGCGTCGACTTCCTGGCTTGCGGCATCGGCAACATCCACGGCGTGTACCCCGCCGACTGGGCAGGCCTTTCCTTTGAGCGCCTGAGCGAGATCAAGGCCGAGGTCGGCGATCTCCCGCTCGTCCTGCACGGTGGTACCGGCATTCCCGAGGACCAGATCAAGAAGGCCATCTCCCTGGGCGTTTCCAAGATCAACGTCAACACCGACCTGCAGCTCGTCTTCGCCAAGGGCGTTCGCGAGTACATCGAGGCTGGCAAGGATCAGCAGGGCAAGGGCTTCGACCCCCGCAAGCTGCTGGCTCCCGGCG
>USOF01000323.1 GCA_900556285.1 uncultured Collinsella sp.
CCGCTGACCGGTGGACGGCACCGAGCCGTGCGCTTGAGCTGAAGAAGGGGGAGGCGTCGCGGCCTCCCCCTTTTTTGCGTTGTATATACGTTGTACTTTGGGACCTAGCTCCCCCGTATGTGCTCTTACTGTTTGGCTGTATTTTGAGTCCATCTAGTGTATTTGAGCGATAATTACTCGCATTGGCGTTAGGGAGGGCTTGATGTTTACCGTATTTGTCTTGGGCAATATTGCTTCGGGTAAGTCAACTGCCTGCCGCTATTTCGAATCTCGTGGCGCTATGCTTATCGATCTGGATGAGCTTGCAAAATCGCTGTATGTGCCGGGCTCTGATATCGTCAATACACTCGCGGATGAATTCGGTTGGGACATTTTGGATGAGGAAGGCGGCATTCGCCGCGGCATCCTCGCTTCTCGAGCTTTCGCTTCTCCTGATTCGGTCGCACGGCTCAATGACATCGTGCATCCCATTCTGATTGAACAGCTTTCGCTTAGGATTCTCGATCCGGTTTGTTGTACGGTTTCATCTCCCCGTTATCCTTTTGCGGTGGTCGAGGTTTCTGCTCCGACTGGTTTTGAGGATGCATTTGGCTTGGCTGATGAAATTTTGGTCATCAGCGCCCCTTTGTCAGTTCGTCGCGAGCGCGCTATTCAACGTGGCATGGAGCCATCTGATTTTGATGCCCGTTCTGCTTGCCAGCCCGATGAGTCTGCGCTGTGCAATCTCGCTACAACGGTGATTGATAATGCCGCAGGCGATAATTCGCTCTTTGAGCAGCTTGACTCTTGGCTTGCGCGCCATGGGTTCGGGGATGTAGCGGATAAGGAGGAGGCCGATGCCTAAGACACGTTTCCTTACGTGGTATCGCCTTATACCGCTGGCTGCCGTTTTTGCCTTCGGCCTTATCTCATTCGTTTACTCATATGCTCCTGCCGCTTTCTTTAAGCCGCTGTATCCGATTGACTACGAGGCGTATGTAAAGCAATCCAGTATTTCGCATAATCTGGATCCGTATCTGGTGTGCGCTGTCATTAAGTCGGAATCGAATTGGGATCCCGAGGCCGAGTCGAATCAGGGTGCTCAGGGATTGATGCAGCTGATGCCCGAGACTGCCCAGGATATGATTGCCAAGGGCCTTGTCGACGGAGGGGAGTATTCGGCCGACAATCTTAACGATCCGGCTACGAATATCGAGTTTGGCTGCGCATACCTCTCGTATCTTCTCGCCTATTTCAACGGGTCGACGGATAGTGCCATCGCCGCCTATAACGCCGGCATGGGCAATGTCGACGGATGGGCGCAGCAGGGTACGTCGCTTCATAATGCAATTACCTTTCCCGAGACGCAGGCGTATCTGATTCGTGTCAATAATGCCTGGGCTCGCTACAAGACCCTCTATCCCGATCGGTTCGTATAGGACTATGCCTGCCGCCTGCGTATACTGCAGATATATGAGTTAGGAGTATCCATGGCGGAATTTGAAGTAGAACGCGTTGGTGGTGAACTTAAGCGCTTTGGCGTTGAAGGCTCTGACGTGCCGTTTAAGGTCGTTTCTCCCTATGAGCCTGCCGGTTCCCAGCCTAAAGCCATTGAGTCGCTTGTGCAGGGCGTGAGGGACGGAGACTGCTATCAGGTTTTGCTGGGCGTGACTGGTTCGGGCAAGACCTTCACGATGGCAAAGACTATTGAGGCCCTGGGAAAGCCGACGCTGGTCATGGCTCCGAATAAAACGCTCGCTGCTCAGCTTGCGAGCGAGCTCAAAGAGTTCTTTCCCAATAACGCTGTGGTCTACTTTGTCTCGTATTACGACTACTATCAGCCCGAGGCGTATGTGCCGCAAAGCGATACATATATCGAGAAAGACTCCTCGATTAACGAAGAGGTCGAGATGCTGCGCCATCAGGCGACCGCGTCACTGCTCTCTCGACGTGATGTGATCGTTGTCGCATCGGTCTCGTGTATCTATGGCATTGGCTCTCCTGAGGACTATGCGGGTCTGGCTCCAAACGTCGACAAGAAGGTGCCGCTCGAGCGCGATGACTTTATCCATGCGCTTATCGACATTCAATATGATCGCAATGACTATGACCTGGCGCGTGGCACGTTCCGCGTGCGCGGCGATGTTGTCGACGTGTATCCGCCTTATGCTGAGCATCCGTTGCGGTTTGAGTTCTTTGGCGACGAGGTCGAGCTGATTGCCGAGATCGATGAGGTCACCGGTGAGATGCTTCGTGAGTACGAGGCCATCCCCGTA
>USOF01000324.1 GCA_900556285.1 uncultured Collinsella sp.
TTCACCGCATCGACGATGACGGTGACGTTCCCGTCCGGGACCTGTTCGACCGATATATCGAGCACTACCGTATCGACCTTGCCGGAAACACGCGATACAAGTGGATGCTTCGAACGCCGATGGAGCTGAACATGTTCTGCACCGCATACAACGGCAGGCGCATAGACAAGGAGGTGTCAGCCTGCCTTACCTATCTTATCAATGCCGAGGTCGATAGGCTCGACGAGGAATATGCGGCCCGCAGTGTACGGGCGCTCGGCGTGCATGATACGCCCGTCAGGTCTGCGCTCGCCGCTCTTGCGAGGGCATTCTTGGAAGATGACACTCCTCGAAATCGTGTCACGATTGGTGGTGTGGTCGAGAGTGCTGACATTCAGCCTGGGGAAGTCGCGAATATGCTTGATTTCCTTGAGAGCTACGGGATACTTGCCACGATTCAGCGCCCCGGCACCACGAGCGTATTCCCTGCCGTCGTTATGTACCAGCCTGGATCGCGGCACCTATGGGATTACTTCATGGCAGTCGTGCTCATGGAAACAGGGGACGACAACGCCGCGAAAGCCCTCTTTTGCCATGGCGATGCGGCACTCATGTACTCTACCCTGCTCATTGAGAGGCGCGGCATCTTGCCGGTGGATAACGAGCTTCTGGCACAAGCGCTTGGTGATAACCGAGTGCGAGAGTTGACCATCGATGCACTCGCAACCGCAGAGAAAAGTGCTTCCGGAAAGTTCAGGCAATGGACACTCGAAGAGATGGGTAAGGACAGGGACTCGCTCTACGACATGGTCAACGGAATCGTGATAGGGTCTGGTCGATACCGAAAAAGATGCGGAACGACCATTACCTGTCTGCCCATTACGAGCGAGACGCCGTAAAGCATCTGCCGTACCTTAACGAGGAAGATGAATGGAATCAGATGCCCTTGTTGCTCGTCTGGTGTCTCACGTCGGTCAGCAACCTCCGGAGGCGGCATTGTAGAAACGAGCTTGTCCGGTGGGCCATGGGCAACCCCGGTGAATTTGTTAAACTATTCGACCGTTTTAGCAATTGTGACGACCCGCAGGTGCGTGAGGACATGTTCGCTATCGCCGAAGAGGTTGTCTGTCAAGGAAAGACCGGACCAGCAACGATGCGTCGCATGGGAAACGTTGCTCTCAATTCAATCTTCAGCTCACCCGATATCCCTGGGAACAGGAATGCTGCCCTACGTTACTACGGTCGGATGATTGTTGAACGCTGTATCGCCGATGGGGTTGTCAATGCAAGCGCAAGCGAGCAATGCAGGCCGCCGTACATGTCTGATGCAGGGGCCGATGCGTTGCCGATTTATTCCGCTGCTTCAAGTGCGGAGAGAATGGTCGGCTACGACACCATCGAATACGATCTCGCCCGCTATGTACTCGTTGACAAGCTGGAGAGCGCTTTCGGAATGTCGCGCGTCCATCCCGACGGCACTTGGCGCAATGACGACATAATGAGCCTTGTCAAAAGCTCTGCCGATATGGCGGGCGTCGTCATACCGAGCTTTGACGGATGGGTCATATCCGCCGCCTATCAGTATCTCGTAGACCATGGCTATGACCCAGACACTTTTTCTGGCCAGATGGACGAAGGGGGCAACAGACTGGACGGCATCGATCGCAGGATAGCAGGATCATTTGGCAGCGCCGACCACGGATCTAGGAGCACGGTGATGACTGTTGCGGAGAAGTATGTGTGGTGTGCTAGAAACGAGATATGCGGATTCATGGCAGACCGAATCCCTGTGCACGAGACCATATGGCAAGATGGCGTTTCTCATGAGACTTATGGGCTGGCTCACGACTACGGTTCTCTTTTCAGCTTCCAAAGCCCTCTTTTCGAGGCGACCGTGAACAGACTTGAAGTCGATAGGGCGAACGTCGTCCCGTCTTTCCCAACACCATTCGCATGCGATGGCAACGAGATTTGCTCCGAGCGCGAGCTAAACGACTGGATTAACGCCGGAAGTGCCGAATCCATCGTATCTCTCTTGAATCATGTGCCGAACGTCAGCCTTTCGCTTGATGGAAATGTGATTCCTGTAGCCCTATATGTTAGCGACTGGGGCGCCTGCGGCAAGCAGGCACAAGGCTGGGCATATTGTGGTCTTGTATGCTCAGCCGAGGTCGAGAAGCTGAGCGAAAATGGAACTGTGGCGATTGACGGTTACGACAACGCTTCTGCGTTCACTACGGGAATCAACGTGGAGGCCACTTAC
>USOF01000325.1 GCA_900556285.1 uncultured Collinsella sp.
ACGTTCAGATGCGGGTCGGCCTTCTGCATCGTTACTTTGTAGCCACGCGACTTGAGCAGACGGCCCAGCGAGGCCGCGGTAATACCCTTGCCCAGGGACGAAACCACGCCACCGGTTACGAACACATGCTTGGTCATATTGAGTTACCTGCGCTTCCCGTAGAAGTTGTTTATCCACATCTTACGGGTCTTCATTGTAATACTCGCGCCGCGGACCGTTCGCAATTTTTCTTGCGTGCGATTGCATTTCTCAATCTTGAAACAAAACGCCGCCCGGTTTCCCAGGCGGCGTCGCTATGGCAAGGGTTACATGCTGCTATCGATCAGCAACCTCGTCCTCAAGCATTTCTTGAACGAGCATGCCGGTACGGACGCCCTCAAGATACCACTCGCCACGTTCGGTGAGGCAAATGCCATTTGCAAGCTGACCGCCGTCGTCGCTATAACGCGAGACGACATCAATCATGCCTTCGGAATCCAAGCGATCGATTGCGGCGCGGGCACGATACGGCGAAACCCCCACGCGCTCGGCAAGCGTTTTGCGCGAGAAACTATACGGCCCGCCATTGTCTTTGGTTTGCTGGTCGATCTCCATCAACACCAGCACCTCGACACGCTTCATATCGTTGACACTCGCACGACCCTTGCCCGCCATAGCAGCCTCCTCAAACCGAGCACGAGCATCTAACGCGCCGTGCGCGACCGACACACCTCACGATGGCAGGTAATATCCATCATGCGGCATCCCGCTAAGGATGAAACAGTTACGGTTATTGTATACCGCTCAAATTGTCTCTAGGCAGGTAAACAGCTATTTTTCGCCGAAATAGGCGCTTTATTGATCAAAAAGCCGTACCGGGCGCTAACCCGATACGGCCAAAATGCAATGCAATTACCGCGGTGCTTCAAATTTAGCGATGGAAGAAACCGCGGCGCTCAAACTTGGGCTCGCAGCACACGTTGATACCTAGTTTGCGCAGTACCGTCTCGTCCGTCGGCGAGATAATCACGCTAAAGAAGGCATCGCAGCCGCGCAGCTGCTCCAGGCCCGAAAGGACGCGAGCGGCCGTCTCACTCGTGGCCGAGGTGATCGACAGCGCCATAAGCGTCTCGTCGGTGTGGAGGCGCGGGTTTTTGCTGCCCAGGAAATGCGTCTTGAGCTTGCTGATGGGCTCGATCGCCTCATCGCTAATGACCTCGAGCTCAAGGTCGACGCCCGAGACATGCTTGAGGGCGTTCATAATGAGCGAACTTGCGGCGCCCAGGCGCGTGGAGGTCTTACCGGTCACCACGGAGCCATCGGGCATGACCATGGCACCCACGGGACCACCCGTCAGCTGCTCCCTGGTGAGGGCCGCCGAGCGCGCCGGTGAGTAGTTCTTATCGATGCCGGCTTTCTTCATAATAATCTTGAGACGGTCGACTTGCTCATCGCCCACGCCGGTACGGCGCACATTTTCGACCGCGGTAAAGTAGCGGCGGACGATCTCCATCTTGGAAGCGTCGCGGCAGGCATCGTCATCGGTGATGGCAAAGCCGACCATATTGACGCCCATGTCCGTAGGGCTCTGGTAGGGGCTCTTGCCCAGGATCTTTTCCATCAGGGCACGGACTACCGGGAAGGCCTCGACGTCGCGGTTGTAGTTGACCGTGGTCTTGTTGTAGGCCTCAAGGTGGAACGAATCGATGATATTGGCGTCGTCGAGGTCAGCCGTGGCGGCCTCGTAGGCAATATTGACCGGATGCGTCAGAGGAAGATTCCAGACCGGGAAGGTCTCGAACTTGGCATAGCCGGCGGCGGTACCGTGCTTATGCTCGTGATACAGCTGCGAGAGGCAAGTAGCGAGCTTGCCCGAGCCGGGGCCGGGTGCCGTCACGACAACGAGCGGACGCGTGGTCTCGACAAACTCGTTCTTGCCGTAGCCATCGTCGGACACGATCAGATCGACATCGTGCGGATACCCCTCGATGGGATAGTGCAGCTTGGCGGGAATACCGAGCGCGTTCAGGCGGTTGCGGAACACATCGGCAGCAGGCTGGCCGGCATACTGGGTGATGACCACAGCCGCGACGGCAAACCCATTCCCTCGGAACAGATCGACCAGGCGCAAAACGTCCTCGTCATAGGTAATGCCAAGGTCACCACGAGCCTTGTTTTTCTCGATGTGGTTCGCGTTGATCGCGATGATAACCTCGACATCGTCGGCGATGCTCTTGAGCATGCGGAACTTGCTGTCCG
>USOF01000326.1 GCA_900556285.1 uncultured Collinsella sp.
AGATCGTCGGCAGCGTCAGATGTGTATAAGAGACAGGAAGCGAAGGATGCTACCTATTCCTCGATGAGGTCCAAGAGGCGGACGATTGGGAAGGATTCTGTCAGAGAATCGCGGAGCGAGAGCGCGTGACGCTTGTGGTGACGGGTTCGTCGTCCAAGCTGTCCGCTGACGAGATCGCGAGCCGGTTTCGCGGCAGGCTTCTCGAGCATCCCATGCGCCCCCTGTCCTTTGTAGAATTCTGCCTATTTAATGGCATCTATCTTCCAGATGCGGACGACCTCGCGCTTGCAGGTTCCGTTGCTCCGGCGATGAGAAGTTCGTTGGAAGCCGCTTTTGATCGGTATTTGATTGAGGGCGGTTTTCCTGGGGCGCAGGGCTGCGGCGGCGCCGAGCGTATGGCGTTGCTGCAGACGTACGTTCGCGATGTCGTGGTGCGCGACGTGGTCGACAGGTACCCGCGTGCCGGCGTGGCGCTGGCGAACCAAGTCGCGCTGTATGGGCTGCGCAACACCGGTTGCGAGTTGTCGGTTAACAGCCTTGTGGCGAGCCTGAAAAAGGTGGGGTATCCAACAACGTGGGAGACTGTCTCGGAGGTGTCGCGACTGCTCGAGCAGGCACATCTCTACGATGGCGTAAGCGAGTATTCCACGTCGTTCTCCCCGTCGAGCACGGCGACCCGCAAGGTGTATGCCGTCGACACCGGCATGGCGCACGCCGTCTCCCGCGCGAGCCAGCAAGATGCTGGCAAGCGGCTGGAGACCGCCGTGCACAACGAGCTCGCTCGCCGAGCGGCATCGGCCCGGATTGACACGGTTTGCTCGTTCACCGTTCCCGGCGCAAAGCGGGAGAAGGTCGACTTCGTGGTGGGTGACGCTCTTTCGCTCGAGCCATATGGCCTTATACAGGTGACGGTGGATATGACGGCGGATCGCACGCGAGCACGCGAAATCGGTTCTTTGGCGTCCGCCATGCGGTATGCCGGGGTGGACAAGGGTCTGGTGGTAACGCTTCGCGAGCGCTCGACGATCGAGGTTCCCGAGGGAATGATCGAGGTCGTGCCCGCGTGGCATTGGGCGCTTATGGACGGCTGGGAATAGAGGGCCGCGGACCTTACTGTAGGGGCAGACTCTTCTGTACTGCGCCACGGGTATACAGGCGCTGCTTTCGCAGCCGCTTTGCATCGGCCCGGCGTTGGGACTCCTGGTGTTTGCCGGCATTCAAGGCCCGCATGGAATCTTGTTTAACTTGTTAAACTTCTCCGAATGCAGAAGGTGATGCACGGTGGCACGCATCAACCCGTTTAAGCCAACGGCAGGGATGAACCCGCCCGAACTCATCGGTCGAGACGAGATTCTCGACGACTTTATCGAAGCACTTGAAAACGGCCCAGGCGCTCCCGACAGGCTACTGCGCGTCTCCGGGGTTCGTGGCGTGGGCAAGACCGTGCTTCTCAACGCATTGGGCGATGTCGCACGCGAATACGGGTTCCACGTGGTTGATGTCGCTGCGAACGCAGGTTTTTGCGATCGCATTCTCGGCGCCCTTGCGCGGAATCGCGAAGTGTCTTCTCTGTCGATATCGCCTTCGATTCCGGGCGTGAGCCTGGACTCCGTTGGAATATCCAAGTCGGCGACGCAGCTGGGACAGGCCATGTACGAGGCTTCGTGCAACGGAGGCCTCCTTATCACGCTCGATGATATTCAAGACGCGCCGCTCGATGAGATGCGCGAGCTTGGTAACGAGATCCAGCTGCTGGTGCGCCAGGGTGCGAACGTTGCCTTCGCCTTCGCGGGGTTTCCTGCCTCGGTCGACGGCGTTGTGATGGGTGAGACGTTGACGTTTTTGCAGCGCGCCAAACATGTCGAGCTCAAGCGCCTTATGGACTTCGAGGTTGGCGATTCGTTTGAGGAGACGATGGTGCGCGCGGGCAAGTCCGTCGCGCCCGGGGTGGCCGACGCTCTTACCGCGGCGGCAACCGGTTACCCTTTCATGGTGCAGCTTGTCGGTTACTACACGTGGCAGTCTGCTTCGCGCCGCGGCTCCGATGCGGTTGAGTTGTGCGATGCGGAAAAGGGTATCGCGACGGCGCGTAGGAGCTTCGACAGCATGATGATCGAGCCGGCGCTCAGGCATGTTTCGGGTAAACAGCTCGAATACCTTTCCGCTATGGCGCGATGTGGGACCTGTCTCTTATACACATCTCCGAGCCCACGAGACTCCTGAGCATCTCG
>USOF01000327.1 GCA_900556285.1 uncultured Collinsella sp.
CGTAAGATCGTCGGCAGCGTCAGATGTGTATAAGAGACAGAGCTTGTCTACCTTGAGGAGCGCGCGTTTGGCGGTCTTGTGCCGCGCGTGGTAGCGGACCTTGAAGGGTCGGCGGGTGCCATGCGTGGCATCGCGAGCTCGCTGGCTGCTGCTCGGTTGTCCCTCGCGGCGATCGTCGCCTGCGATATGCCGTTCGTCTCACCAGAACTGATCGGCGCGCTTTCGGATCGGGTCAAGGAAGGCCCGCTCGATGTGTGCGTTCCGCGCGAGGAGCGGGGGATTGAGCCGCTGTGCGCCGTGTGGCGCCGTCAGACTTGCGCGCCGGTTGCCCGTGAGTTGCTCGACCAGGACCGCCAACGCATCCGCTGTTTGATCGACCAGGTCCATGCCGGCTATCTGGATGAGCCCCAGATTGTCGAGGTTGCCGGTTCCACGCCCTGCTTCGAAAACGTCAATACACCCGAGGAGTTTGCGGCAGCCGAACTACTCGCCTAGACGATGGGAGATGCCATGTCTCACGATATTTGCCCCGATACCGGGGAACCTTGCACTTGCGATGGGTCCGAACCTTGTACTTGCGGCTGCGGTGGCTGTGGACATACTGCGGAAGAGGAAGCGGCCGCCGCGGCGTATCGTGAGGCACACCGCGAAAGCCCGTCCGGTGATGCCCTCGACCACGAACGCAAGATTATCGTGTCGTTTGACAGCACCTTCGATGTGATGGAATGCGAGCAGCTGTGCCTGGATGCCGGCGTGCCCGGGCGCATCATGCCTTTGCCCGGCTCCATCACCGCCGGCTGCGGCCTGTGCTGGGTCATGCCGTTCTCGGGCGATGCCCTCGCCGCCTTCCGTGCCGCCACCGAAGGCCGTATAACCCCCGCCGACTACCATCAGCTCGTCCTCTAACCACCAGTACCACCACAAAGGTGCCCAATGTGGTGGTTTGGAACACGTGGACGAAACAGGTTTGAAACACGGGTTTTGCACGTCAGACTCTCAAAAACGCTTCTACCTGCATTGTAATCAAAACGAAACATCCGCTCGTCGGCTTATGCGAAACTTTGCTGCAACAGTGCGATATTATCCATACTCGATAAAGTTCGCGGCGCATAGGGTGCCGCGACCGACATTTTCGTTTCCCATCATTGGAGGAAGCATGAGCTACACGCAGAAAGTTCTCGAAGAGCTCAAGGCCCGCTATCCCGAGCAGCCTGAGTTCATCCAGGCCGCGACCGAGATCCTCGGCACCATCCAGCCGGCGCTCGACGCCCACCCCGAGTACGAGGAGGCCGCCCTGCTGGAGCGCCTCGTCGAGCCCGAGCGCATCGTCATGTTCCGTGTTCCCTGGGTCGATGACCAGGGTAAGGTCCAGGTCAACCGCGGTTACCGCGTCGAGTTCAACTCTGCCATTGGACCCTACAAGGGCGGCCTGCGCTTTAACCCGACGGTCACCCTGGGTATGCTCAAGTTCCTGGGTCTGGAGCAGATCCTCAAGAACAGCCTGACCACCCTTCCCATGGGCGGCGGCAAGGGCGGTTCCGACTTTGACCCCAAGGGCAAGTCCAACAACGAGATCATGCACTTCTGCCAGTCTTTCATGACCGAGCTCTATCGCCACATCGGCCCCAACACCGACGTTCCCGCCGGCGACCTGGGCGTTGGCGGCCGCGAGGTTGCTTACCTGTTCGGTCAGTACAAGCGCCTGACCAACGAGTGGACCGGCGTCCTCACCGGCAAGGGCCTCTCCTTTGGCGGCTCTCTCGCCCGCACTGAGGCCACCGGCTACGGCCTGGTCTACTTTGTGGACGAGTACCTCAAGAGCCGCGGCGACTCCTTCGAGGGCAAGAATGTTGTCGTTCACGGCTCCGGTAACGTCGCTATCTACGCAGTCCAGAAGGTCTCCCAGCTCGGCGGCAAGGTGCTGGCCTGCTCCGACACCCATGGCTGGGTCGAGGATCCCGACGGCATCGACTACACTGTGCTCGAGCATGTCTACAACAAGAAGCGCTCTGGCCACGACAAGGGCGTTACGCTCGCTATGTACGTTGACGAGAAGCCCAACGCCGTGTGGCACGAGGGCGACGGCCGTGGCGTTTGGCAGCTGCCCTGCGACATCGCGCTGCCCTGCGCTCGCGAGAACACGCTGCTGCTCGAGGACGCCCAGGCGCTCGTCGCCAACGGCTGCAAGGTGGTCGGCGAGGGCGCGAACATGCCCACGACCATCGAGGC
>USOF01000328.1 GCA_900556285.1 uncultured Collinsella sp.
TGCTATGGACGAGGCCGAGGCTTGGTCCATGATCGACAGTATGCTCGACGACGATTCGCCGGTGAGCTGCGACCCTGCACACTCGCGCGACGTCTATCAAGTCGCCATCGACGAGCTCACCAACGGCGGGCAGACCGGCTCCTTCAATCGCGACGACATCGCCGCCGCGGCGCGTGCCGTATCGGGCTCCCAGGCCGCCCCTGCGGGCAGCGCTGCGGCTTTCGTGGCACTCGTTGCCAACGCGGCATCCAATAACGCCTACAGCGCTACCTCGGCGGACACGAACGCTTCTGCCGATAATTCGTACGTTGATGAAGCCATGACCGCGGACGAGGAGGCCGTTGCCGCCCGCCGTGCCGCCGAGAGCTCGCTTTGGGGCGCTCCTGCCCAGCGGCAGGCGGCTGAGGCTGCGCCGTACAATGCAAACCTTGCCAGCATGCCTATCATCTCCGGTGCCGCGGACATCGATCTCGATGACCTCGATGAGCCTGCGGCCATCACCGCATCGATTGATGCCCAAGATCGCATCGACACCGGCGACCTTCCGGACGCCTCGCTCGAGGTTGATGTCCCCATGGCCGATTACTCGGGCCACGAGGACATGTGGGCCGCCGCCACCGCGATTCTGGATGAGATTGACGAGCCCGCTCCTGTTGCAGCCCCCGCTCCCGTCGCTGCCTCTCAGCCTGCTGCCCCCGCCTATGTCGGCCGTCACAGCGCTGTGTTCCCCGAGGATACTGCCCGTATCTCGCGCGAGAGCATCGAGCGGGCCGAGGCTATTGCCGCCGGCATTATGGAAAACCGTCGTCACGAGCGCGTCAATCAGATCCTCGAGGAAGAGATCGAGCGCCTGCAGTCCTCTACCGCCAAGCGTACGGGCCGTGCCTACCTGAGCGTTATCGAGGGCGGTACCGCCAGCTTCGCGCCGCTCCGCGCGGAGGCATAACTTCTGCATGGTTAAGATCAATCGAAAATGGGCGGTTGTAACCTGCCTGATGGCGCTCTTGATCTGGGGCAATTCGCTGGTTCCCGGCTCGGGGTCGGGCTCGCTGAGCCTAACGGTCATGGAAGCTATCCGCGGTTTCCTGCACGGCGTGGGACTTCCATATGAATGGGTGACCAACTTTGTTGTTCGCAAGTGCGCGCATTTTACCGAGTATATGGTGCTCGGCATCCTGGCAACGCACGCCTTTGATTTTGAGGGACGGCGCACCTTTGACGTGCTGCTGCCCACGGCGGTGTTCCTGCTGCTGATTCCCTCGATCGACGAGACGATTCAGCTCTTTGTGCCGGGACGCGCCGGCATGATCACCGATGTGATGATCGACTGCTGTGGAGCGGCAACGGGCGTTGTGCTCCGATATCTACTACGATCGCTCATATGTGCCAAAAAGGCCGCCTAGGACGTATGGTTGGTGCTAGGCGGCCTTTTTTATTAGAGGGCTTATATAGGGCGTGGTGGCGTCGTTCCGTAGGTTGGATTTGCCGGGCGCGCCACGCCCTGTGGGTGCGTCTGTTACTGAAGCGCCTGCGCGCCCAGGGCCAGGCAGCCCATGATGCCCTGCTTGCCCTCAAGGCTGTTGTTGACAATATAGGTATCGATGTCGTTGACCTCGGGCGTGACGATATAACCGTTGAGCATCTCGGCGCACTTCTTGCGCGCGAGCGGCACGATGGGGGTGTGGTCGGCCACGCCGCCACCGATGATGATCTTTTGCGGCGCGTAGCACAGCGTGTAGGTCATGAGCGCCTGTGCCAGATAGCCTGCGAGCAGGTCCATAGCCTCCGGGTCATCGGCCATGTCTCCGGCGCTCTTGCCATCCCAGCGCTTTTTAACGCCGGGGCCGGCGATGAGACCCTCGAGGCAATTGTCGTGGAAGGGGCAGGCGCTGTGCTCGCCGATGGTGTCGCGCGGGTCGCGCGTGACCAGGATATGGCCGGCCTCGGGATGCATCATGCCGTGTACGAGCTTGCCGCCCGATAGCACGCCGGCGCCCACGCCGGTGCCGATGGTCAGGTAGATCACGTCTGTGAGGCCCTGGGCGCAACCAAAGGTGACCTCGCCCAGGCAGGCGACGTTGACGTCGGTGTCGTAGCCGCAGGGAATATTGAGCTCGTTTTGAATGGTGCCCAGCAGATCGAAGTAGCGCCATGCCGTCTTGGGGGTCTCCAAGATCTTGCCGTACTGGGGCTGTCTCTTATACACATCTGACGCTGCCGACGATCT
>USOF01000329.1 GCA_900556285.1 uncultured Collinsella sp.
CTCGACGATCGCGATGCCCGCCGATGCACCTAACGCGCTGGCGCCGGCCTCGATGAATGCGCAAGCCTCTTCGTAATTATGGATACCGCCCGCCGCCTTGATTGCCACGGCATCGCCGAGCACCTCGTGCATCAGCCGCACGTCCTCGAGCTTAGCACCGCCAAAGCTTCTGCCGGTCGATGTCTTAAGGAATCCCGGCTTGGCCTCCAGCGCGATCTCGCATACACGGCGCTTGGCGGCGTCGTCGCCGTCCAGCTTGCACATCTCGACGATTACCTTGTCAGTGATGCCATGCGCGCGACAAAAATCAGCAATGGTAGTCATCTCGCGCTCGATGGCATCAAAATCGCGGTTCTCGATCGACCCCTGATTCAAAACGTAGTCAATCTCGGTAAAGCCACACGCAGCGTATTCCTCAAACCTCGCAAGCTTCTCCTCAAGCGTCATAGTGCCCTGGGGAAAGTCGATAGCGCCGGCAAGGATGATGTCAGAGCCCTCGAGCATGGCGCGGCCCGTCTCGTACTCCTGCAGGTTCGCAAATACGCAGCGAAAGTTGTACTTTAACGCCTTCTCGACATACTGCTCAAACGTGTCCTCGGGGGCATCGATATAGTCGATGTATTTATTGATGGGTTTGGCAAGCGTCATGCTGGGCCTCCTTGTTCAGGGCTGGCAACCGATTCGTGGCTTCACGCGAAAAACCACGTTCAATGTACGCCCGGCATGCAAGGACAGCGTCCGCATTCCGACAAGTGGTATGAAATTAGCCGTAAACGTATAATTTACGGACAGCGAATGGCACCGCACGCGGATGCCGACAGCAAGACATCCCCCCTCAATACACCCTCATGCCCATTTAAATAGCAAGGGGCCCGTATCTGTTGGGATACGGGCCCCTTTCGGCCGTGACCTATCTCAGCAACAAAGACTACTTGCAGTGAGCGCGGTAGAACTCGATCGCACCATCTTATCCGAGCCGGGGCACGTTCGCATAGCGTGGCGCGTGACGGTTGCAAAACCACCCCATTTGAAACAAACGCAAAAAAGTACTTGCAAAGACACGTTCCGACATATAAGTTGATAAAAGACCGCCGTTGCGGTTTTAAGTAGATCGAGCATATGAAGTTTCAGTTTTCAGCGTGTAAGAGAAGGAAGATCGGCAAAGTACAACCCCAAACGCAATGACAACTTAATGAGGTAACTGCCACATGTGAGGCACCCAGGGCATTGCTGTCTCGATTTTGAGCACGATGCCTTCCGCCTTGCATGGGCCGTTCCATCCCGCCCCTGCAGCAACTGCCTCACGGGCTCATTGAAAACCGCATAGCACCCCAACGTCAGCACATCACCCACGGCAAGCACATCACTCACGACAACCAACACATCAACAAACAGCACGAACATCAACCGATTGGAGAAGCTATGACAAACCACCACGCTGAAGACGGCAATAAGAAAAGCATTCTGGATGCCCGCATTGAGCGAGCATATGCAAACGAATATGACGCCGCCTTTGCCGCCGCGACCATCAAGAACTACGTGTCGCTACCGCTCGCGACGATCTTGGCCGACCACCCTCAACTGCTGAAGCGCTGCACAAAGATCATGGGCGACCCCGACATTCGCAAGCTGACAGACCCCTATGCCCCAAAACGCGACAACGATTCGTACGTTCTTACCGTAGGCTGCCTAGCCCATATGCTTACGGCGCTCGACACGAAACTCAAGCTCGAATGGGAACCCGACGAGCGTCATGAACTCGAAAGCAAACGGAACACCCTGCGCACCGCACTGTTCCTTCCGTTGGACGGCCTCAAGCGCTGCAACGTCGAGCTCAATACACAGGCGCGGCAAAAGCCCGGGACCACGGGGCAGAAAACTCCAAGACCCCATGCGGCCATCGTCGACCGCAACCGATATAACCGCATGACCGCGCACTTTCCTGCCGAGGGAGCAGCCATAAGGACGCTGATCGACCTGCTGTGCCTCCTGAGCATCAACGAGCTATTTGAGGGCTATCTCGCCCTTGTTCCCGCGACGGCACCCAAGTCGGTAGCAAAGATCATCGAGACCTGCAGACGCCAGTTTGAGCGCCATCGCAATGGCAGCGAGATGAACGCCAGCATCGCGCAGTACTACGCGGCTCATTACAAAAATGACGGATGTGCCCCTGTCGAGCATCAGCCTGTCTCTTATACACATCTGACGCTGCCGACGATCTTACG
>USOF01000330.1 GCA_900556285.1 uncultured Collinsella sp.
CCAGGCGGTAGTACTTGCCGATCATCTCGTCGGGGATGGACATGGTCTTGCCGAACATATCCTTGGGCGCGTCGGTCAGACCGATGTAGTTGCCATAGGACTTGGACATCTTACGTACGCCATCGGTGCCCTCGAGCAGCGGCATGGTGAGCGCAATCTGCGGCTCCATGCCCATCTTCTCCATGAGCTCGCGGCCGGCGAGTAGGTTGAAGAGCTGGTCGGTGCCGCCCATCTCGACGTCGGCCTTAATCTGAACGGAGTCGAAGGCCTGCATCACGGGGTACAGGAACTCGTGCAGGGCGATCGGCGTCTGAGACTGGTAGCGCTTGGTAAAGTCGTCGCGCTCAAGGATGCGAGCGACGGTGAACTTGGAGCACACCTGCAGCAGGCCGGCCAGGTCCATCGAAAGGATCCAGTCGCCGTTGTGCACGATGGTGGTCTTCTCGGGATCCAGGATCTTCATAGCCTGGCTCACGTAGGTCTCGGCGTTGGCCTCGATCTGCTCCTGCGAAAGCTGCGGACGCGTGGAGTTCTTGCCCGAGGGGTCGCCGATCAGCGCGGTGCCGTTGCCGATGATGAGGGTGACGTTGTGGCCCAGGTCCTGGAACTGACGCATCTTGCGCAGGGGCACGGCATGGCCCAGGTGCAGGTCGGGGCTGGTGGGATCGACGCCGAGCTTGATGTTGAGGGGCTCGCCCTTCTCAAGCTTCTTGCGAAGGTCGGCCTCGGGGACGATCTGCGCTGCACCCGAGGTGATGATACGCATTTGCTCGTCAACAGACAGCATTGGGTATCCTCCTTTTGCTATAGCACCCTCACCGGATACGGCGGTGCTGGAAGTCCATAAACTCTCATATGATAACAAACTGACGCGACGCGGCACCTACGACAGGAAAATCCTCGTCCTGCCGCACGCGTCGATAACGACCGGCAAACGCGTGCCGTCACGTTCGACCAAAAAGCGCGCCTGCTGACGGCGCGAGCAGTCACGGCAACGGACCTGCCCCGTTGCATCCGTGGCGCAGGCGCCCTCGGCGGTCAGCAGGCAGTGCTCGCACACCATGAGCTCGGGACGGTCGGTATCGACAGGCCCCAAGACACCGGGACAAGCGGCAAGCTCGGCAACACGCTCCGCATCATTGCCGAGCAACTCGGCCGACAAGTACACCCGCCCCGCACCGAGTCCGCGCAGCCAGGTAAGCGTGGCCCGATTCGCGCAGAACACCGGCGCCGCCACGTCAAACGTCACGCCCAGCTCGCGAGCGATCACCACCTGTCCCAGGTTACGGCAGACGACGCGCCCGGCACGCTGCATCAGCGAGCAGGTCCGGTCAGCGTCACCAGCGCGGCACACTTCGTCAAGCACCACAACGGCGTCAGACAAATCGAGTTCTCCGCGCGGGTCGGCATCCATCAGCTGCCAAGCAAAAACCATGCGAGCGGGAACCGCGCACTCCACCAACTCCGTCGACGCACCGCCATCCACCGCAACGTCCTCAAAGGGCAGCGCCTCAACGGCACGCGCAACGGGCACAATCGCATCCGCCTCGGCCCGCATGCGCTCCAACACCGCCGCCGTCTGATCCAACATGCCGGCGCTGCGAATCAGGTATACCTCGCAGCCCGCATCCACCTTACGCTTGCAATGCACGACGACGCGCTCCCCTGCTGCGGCATCCACCGGGCTGGGCACCTGCGGCCAGCGCTTGGGCACATCGGGACGCGCGTCGGCACCCGGATAGAACCGAATCTCGAGCGTGTCACCCGCCGCCACGGCGGCATCGAGCTCAACGGTCACCTCTTCGTGGCCCACAGCGACCAAGCGCCCCACCCGCACGCCCTGGTTAATTGCGCGCTCAAAGCTCATCAGCTCGGCACCCGAACGCCCTCGCAGGTACGCATCGGTAAACCCACGGTTAAACGACCTTCCCAGCTCGCGCTCAAGCTCTTCCACGGTACCGGGGTCCCACGTGCCGTCGTGCAGCATATCGAGTGCCCGGCGCCAAACCCGCACCACGTTGAATACGTAATCGGGGTTCTTCATGCGCCCCTCGATCTTGAGCGACGCCACGCCGGCGGCAACAAGCTCGGGCAGGTGTGCAATGCCCAGATAGTCACGTGGGCACAGCAGGCGGTCGCCCTCAACGGAAACAACGCTCTCCCCCGCCTCGTCCACCAAGTCATATGCCTGTCTCTTATACACATCTGACGCTGCCGACGATCTT
>USOF01000331.1 GCA_900556285.1 uncultured Collinsella sp.
TATTCGACGGCAGGCAGCCTTATGGCCGAGCAGGCGGCAAACCTGGTCCATGCTTCTGGGGCCGACGCCCGCGTGCTCCTTTTGACAGGCGACCCATATACCGATTCGCACTATCTAACCGCCCGCGCCTTCCACAATTACCTGCGCGAACGTGATATTCCATGGCAGGTTGAGGATCTTGCAGGTGCCCATGCGCAAGTCAAACAACTCGAGCATGAGCTCGAAAAGCGCTTGAGTGCGCCGGACGCCCCCGAACTTATCTGTAGCGTTTTTGCCGTTGGTTCCGAAGTGGTTGCCGACGCGCTCGTCTCGACCGGCAAGGCCGGTCAGGTCATGGTGATCGGCAACGACCTGTTTCCCGAAAGTGCTCTGGCCTTGCGCCGCGGTATCTTTACCAATATTGTCTATAAGGACCCGACGAGCCTGGCGTATCGCGGCGCTAAGACGCTGGGCGATTATCTGCTGTGGGGAAGGACCCCGACGGTGCCCGTCCAGAAGGGCGCCGTCGAGATGGTGTTTGGCAGCAACGTCGACCGCTACTGCGAACTTGCGGGAATTTAGTCGATTGGGCAGGTACCCCCTCTTGCGACGTGCATTTTTGGGAGTATTCAGCATTGGCATGCCCTGAATGAGGCGCAGAACGACTGTTTTAAGTGCCGCCGGTGGCGTATTTCGCCATCGGCGGCACTTTTTATGCCGATCGGACGCAATGTGCGCATCAAATGGGGCGCCGAGGACGGCGCGCGGCGCGCTTCGATGCTGAATACTCCCAAAAATGCACGGCGGGATATGACCCACCTGAGCAAAAGCGCTCAAGTTCGGTGTTCGGGGACGCCAACCGGTCCGCAATACATGCAAGTCACAGCTCCGGCAACCGTTGAACGGACAAAATCGACCGTTCGCCCCATGGTGGCTAGGTGAACGTTCACCTTTTGAGTTGCAATGGATTAGTATAGTGAACGTTCACCTAAAGGATAACGAGCGCGCCGTGCGCCCGCCTTGCCAGCAAAGGGGCTGTTTGATGAAAAACTTTATGGACGATCAGGATTTCCTGCTGAGCACCAAGACCGGCGAGGAGCTGTTCCACAACTTTGCCAAGGGCATGCCCATCGTCGACTACCACTGCCACATTTCTCCCAAGGAGATCTGGGAGGACAAGCGTTTCGAGAACATCACCGAGGTTTGGCTGGGCGGCGACCACTACAAGTGGCGCCTGATGCGCGCCAACGGCGTCGACGAGCGTTTTATCACTGGCGACGCCCCTGCTCGCGAGAAGTTTCAAAAGTGGGCCGAGACTCTGGGTCGCTGCGTTGGCAACCCCGTCTTTGAGTGGAGCCACCTGGAGCTTAAGCGCTACTTTGGCTACGAGGGCGTCCTCAACGGCAAGACCGCCCAGGAGGTCTGGGACCTTGCCAACGCTAAGCTCGCCGAGGCCAGCTTTACCTGCCGCAACCTGATCAAGCAGTCCAACGTCCGCATGATCTGCACTACCGACGATCCCGCCGACAGCTTTGAGTGGCACAAGAAGATTGCCGCCGACGACAGCTTTGACGTTCAGGTCGTTCCCGCCATGCGCCCCGATGCCGCTCTGCGCATCGAGCGCGGCCAGGAGTTTGCCGACTACTGCAGGCACCTCTCCGAGGTTGCCAGCGTTGAGGTAAGCGACTTCGAGGGCATGAAGGCCGCCATCTCCAAGCGCTACGACGTTGCTCACGAGCTGGGATGTCGCGCATCCGACCATGCACTCGACTACGTTATGTACGCCCCGGCTACCGCCGACGAGATCGAGGCCATCTTTGCCAAGGGTCTGGCTGCCAAGCCGCTTACCGAGGAAGAGATCCTCAAGTACAAGACTGCCTTTATGCAGTTCGTTGCCGGCGAGTATGTCCGTCTGGGCTGGGCCATGCAGCTGCACTTTGGCTGCAAGCGCGACAACAACCGCGCCATGTTTGCCAAGCTCGGCCCCGATACCGGCTACGATTGCATCTCCAACTACACGCCGTCCGACCAGCTTGCCGATTTCCTCAACTCCATTCAGGAGACCTGCGGCTTGCCCAAGACCATCCTGTACAGCCTGAACCCCATCGATAACACCATGATCGATACCGTGATGGGCTGCTTCCAGGAGGCTCCGACCGCCGGTAAGATCCAGAACGGTTCTGCCTGGTGGCTGTCTCTTATACACATCTCCGAGCCCACGAGACTCCTGAGCATCTCGT
>USOF01000332.1 GCA_900556285.1 uncultured Collinsella sp.
CGTAAGATCGTCGGCAGCGTCAGATGTGTATAAGAGACAGAGCTTGCTGTGGTCAACGTTCGGCAGCTTGCCGAGATCGTCGTGCATCGGGAACTTCACGTACACGGTCGTGCACGGATCGTCCTGATACTCGATCTCCGCCTCGGCGAGGGCGGTCTCGTCGTGGGCGCACCAGTACACGGGCTTGAGGCCCTTGTAGATGTGGCCGTTTTGATACATCTTGCCGAACACGCGCACCTCGTCGGACTCAAAGCCCTTGTTCATGGTCTTGTAGGGGTGCTCCCAGTCGCCCATGACGCCCATGCGCTTGAAGCCGGCCATCTGGCGGTCGATGTATTTCTGCGCATAGTCATGGCACGCGCTGCGGAAATCGGCGATGCTCATGGCCTTGTGGTTGAGCTTCTGCTCCTTGATGATGGCGCTCTCGATGGGCATGCCGTGGTTGTCCCAGCCGGGGATGTAGGGCGTGTAGTAGCCGCGCATGGCGTAGGAGCGGATGATGAAGTCCTTGAGCGCCTTGTTGAGCGCGTGGCCCATGTGGATGTCACCGTTGGAGAACGGAGGGCCGTCGTGCAGGCTGAAGCGTGGCTTGCCGTCGTTCTTTTTGAGCATTTCGTGGTACAGGTCCATGTCGTACCAGCGCTGGAGCATCTCGGGCTCCCGCTTGGCAAGGCCGGCACGCATGGGGAAGTCTGTTTTCGGCAGATTGATCGTGGCGTTGAAATCGTTCTTGGACATGGTTCTATTTTTCTCCTCTCAGAGTTGTATTTCCATCAAAAATTGCGCAGGGCGGTACGGCACCGGCCGTCCCGCCCTGGTTGATTGCATGTTCACTCAGCTGTTATGCAGGAAGTGATAAAGCTGCGTGGCGTCATCTGCTGCACTGTCGGCCACGGTGTCGTCGGTCTCCACCGGCTGCGCCTCCACAGGGGCGGCGGACACGTGGGCTGCTTGCGCAGGCTGCTCGACGGCCGGGGCTTCCGGCTGCGCGGGCTGCTCGACCGGCGCGGACACCGGCGGCGTCGCGCCCGATGCCCAAGCACCGCGACCGGCATCACGAGAACCCGATGCCCGACCGCCCGCATTTCCAAAGCGTTCGGCCTGCGCCCTCTGGCGCTCATAGTTTTGCTCGCGACGGCGTTCCGCATCTTCGCGCTTGGCGACGTCGCGAAACACGCGGCCCGAGCTCGCGCGCACCGTCTCCAAATCCAAACCCAGCAGATCGGCAATCTGGATAAAGTACGTGTCAATCATATAGCTATCGCGCAGCGGATAGATAAGCGTCAGAGCATCTTCCAGCGCCTTGGCGCGACCGCCTGGCGTAGTGATGTCACTCGACTCCTGCAACGAACGGTAAACAAAGTCCATAAGCGGCTCGGCAGCGTCGATGCGCGCCTGCAGTGCCTCGCCGCCATGCGCCGTGATGAACTCCATGGGATCGTTACCGTCGGGCAGCACCACGCAGCGCAGATCCATCGAATCCTGCTCAATAAACTGAATCGCACGGCGCGCGGCCTTCTGGCCCGCGGCATCGCCGTCGAACATATACACGATGCGCTTGGCGAAGCGGGTGAGCGTCTTGACGTGATGCTCCGTGAGCGCAGTGCCCAACGTGGCGACGACGTTTTTAATCCCCGCCTCCCAGCAGGCGATGCAGTCGGTATAGCCCTCCACCACGATGGCGGTATCCTGCGCGACGATAAACTCCTTGGCCCAATTAAAACCGTAGAGGTTTCGCTTTTTATGGAACACGCTCGTCTCGGAGGTGTTGAGATACTTAGGCTGGCCGTCACCCATGATGCGACCGCCAAAGGCGATGTTATGCCCTTGCTCGTCAAAGATGGGAAACATCACGCGGTCGTAAAAGCGGTCGGCTAGTTGCCCGCGTCCGCGGCTCACGGCAACGTTGGCATCGATCATCTCCTGCGGGGTAAAACCCGCCTGGGACAGGTGCGTCACCAGCGCATTGCGGCCCGGCGCAAAGCCCAGGCAGTAGCGGCGGCAGACGTCGCCGCCCATGCCGCGGCTGGCAAAATACTCGCGCGGACGGCCGTCCTTACCGCGCATAAGCATGGTGTGGTAGAACTGGGCCGTCTCGGCGCACAGATCGTAGATGCGGGCACGCTTGGTGCCGCGCTCGCGGCGATCTCCGGTGTCATGCAGCTCAATACCCGCGCGATCGGCCAAGTAACTGTCTCTTATACACAT
>USOF01000333.1 GCA_900556285.1 uncultured Collinsella sp.
CACGCGAGCGCGAACGGCCGCGAGGACGCCCTCATCGTCCGCATTGAAGACCACGCGAGCGATAAGGCCGCCGATCTCGCGAAACTCATCCGCCGTAAAGCCGCGCGTGGTGCCCGCCGCGGAGCCGACGCGAATACCGCTGGTCACAAACGGGGAACGCGGCTCGCCGGGAATAGAGTTCTTGTTGACGGTAAGGCCCGCGGCGTCCAGTAGATGCTCGGCGTCCTTGCCGGTGACGTCTGCGGGGGTGAGGTCGACTAGGCACAGATGGTTATCCGTTCCACCCGAAACCAGGCGAAGACCGCCCTGGACCAGACCCTCGCCCAATGCCGCCGCATTAGCGACCACGTTGTCGATGTACTCGGCGAACGACGGCTGCAAGGCCTCGCCAAACGCAACCGCCTTGCCTGCGATCACGTGTTCGAGCGGGCCGCCCTGCTGTCCTGGGAAGACAGCGGAATTGATGAGCTGTGACATCTTTTTTATCACGCCCTTTGGTGTCTTGTAACCCCATGGATTGTCGAAGTCCTTGCCGAGAAGGATGAGTCCGCCGCGAGGGCCACGAAGTGTCTTGTGTGTTGTTGTAGTGACGATGTGCGCATATTTCACAGGATTATCGAGCAGGCCTGCTGCGATGAGTCCGGCTGGGTGCGCCATGTCAATCATGAGGAGAGCGCCAACCTCGTCCGCTATTTTGCGCATGCGGGCATAGTCCCACTCTCTGCTGTATGCTGAACCGCCGCCGATGATGAGCTTTGGCTTGTGCTCCTTGGCGAGAGCTTCCATCTCGTCATAGTCAACTCGTCCTGTTTCCTTCTTGAGGTTATAGCCAACAGGCTTGTAAAGGATGCCTGATGTGTTGACGAGCGATCCGTGTGAGAGGTGGCCTCCGTGGTCGAGGTTGAGACCCATGAATACATCGCCAGGCTTGAGGACGGCAAGAAGCACCGCCGCGTTGGCCTGTGCCCCGGAGTGTGGCTGGACATTAGCAAATTCGGCACCGAAGAGTTCGCATGCTCGGTCTATGGCCAGCTGCTCTATCTCGTCCACTACCTGACAGCCTCCATAATAGCGGTGACCGGGATAGCCCTCTGCATACTTGTTGGTGCAGTAGCTGCCCATGGCTTCCATTACCTGGTCGCTGACGAAGTTTTCCGATGCGATGAGCTCAATGCCCTTGAGCTGACGTTGGTGTTCTTTCTCGATGAGAGAGAAGATGAGATTGTCTCTTTCCATTGTTCGTATTGTATGTGCGTGTTATAAATATTTCATTATGCTATTTGCTTGCTTGTTTCAATTCATCGCATTCTTTAGAGAAGCGCAAAGGCTGTCGCCTCAATGCTTCCGTTCATCACTGATACTGATGAAATGCTATAGTGGCAAGCACGGTCGCTTGTTTTCGTTGAATGTGGTAAAAAATGTCAGTAATGCGCTTTTGCCACCCAAATCTTATGCAAATATACTCTTTATATTCTTGGTGGCAAAATTTGTTTTTGAAAAAGTTGTATCTTTGTGGCGAAATAGCTCATTATTGGGGGACTTTGTAACAGAAAGTAACAAAGCAATGCTCATCTCTGCCATATTTGCAATACGATGCGGGTACATGGATAGAGGTGTTTGTTTAATAAAGTTTTAATGAATCACATACTATAAATATTGGCAATATTATCGATGAAACCATTAGCAGAACGACTTCGTCCGAATACGCTGGACGACTACATAGGGCAGGGTCATCTTGTAGGTGAAGGAGCTGTCATTCGCCGCATGATAGAACAAAAGCGCATCTCTTCTTTTATCTTGTGGGGACCTCCAGGAGTGGGGAAGACCACGCTGGCCAACATCATTGCCAACATGCTTGATGTGCCTTTCTATACGCTTAGTGCGGTGACTTCGGGCGTGAAAGATGTGCGCGATGTGATAGACAAGGCCAAGAAAGGCGGTTTCTTCCCTGGCATGCGTGGAGGGGTGTCGCCCATTCTCTTCATTGACGAGATTCACCGCTTCTCCAAATCGCAGCAGGACAGCCTGCTCGGTGCTGTCGAACAGGGCATAGTGACGCTTATAGGCGCAACGACGGAAAATCCTTCCTTCGAGGTCATTCGTCCTCTCTTGAGCAGATGCCAAGTGTATGTGCTTAAAAGTTTGGAAGCAGACGACTTGTTGAGACTTCTCCATCATGCCTTGAGTTCAGATGTTTTT
>USOF01000334.1 GCA_900556285.1 uncultured Collinsella sp.
GTGGGCTCGGAGATGTGTATAAGAGACAGCCACCCAAGTGCTCGCCCGTCTTGAAGCGGTTGCGTCTTTGGACGATGCCTCGCCCGTAGCCTCGATCGATCCCACGGCGCGCCTCTACCGCAGCGGAGCCATGAACGCGTAGCCCATGCAACCAGCGACCGCTTCGCCAGCCGGCGGCGCCCCGCACGGTGCCACGCGCAGATCGCGGCGCAACTCGCAGCGCAGCTCGCAGCGCAGCTCGCGGTGCAACCTTAACAACAGACGCCAAAAAAACGGGCCGGCCCCGCGCGATGCGGAACCGGCCCGTTGCCTTTTTGCCCCTATGACAGGCGGGGCCTACCTGCTAAAGCGCTTGCCTTGCGCAAAGCACGATCTTGCACAACGCTTCGCAGCCCTACGCATACATCAGGTTGATGAAGCGCATCAGCACGGCCGCCACCTCTGCGCGCGCGGCGCCGTCGGTGGGGTTGAGCTCACCCGTGGTGTCATCGCCCGTAAACAGGCCCTCGGCCACAGCCCAGCTCATAGCGTCCTTGGCAAAGTCAGAAAGCTCGTCAGCATCCGGGAAGTCCACCTTGGCGCGCGCGGAAACGTCCATGCCCAGGCTCTGCGCGTAACGCATCAGGAACACGGCCACCTGCTCGCGGGTAACGTCGGCATTGCCCTGGAACTGCTTGGAGCCGTCGGGCATATCCACGCCGGAAAGCAGCCCGTTCTCAACGGCCCATGCGGCAGCGCCGGCATAGAACGCGTCGGCCGGAACATCGGCCAGGCTATCCTCGGTGGCAGCCTTAGGATTGAGCTCCAGGTTGTGGAGCATGGCGACAAACATGCCGCGCGACGTCTTGCCGTAGCCGTCGAACACGCGGGTGCCGTCCGCAAGCTCCACGCCGTTCACAATGCCACGGGCGGTCGCAAACGGAACAACGCCCTCGGCGAACCAGTCGGAAGCCGACACGTCGGACATCTTCTTGGCGTTGTCCACAACCTTAAGGTCGCAGCTGCCGTCAATGGCAACGGTCACGCCGTCTGCACCCACCGCGGTCTTGGGCAGCACGGTCTCCTTGCCGTCCTTGTCCACCATGATCACAACCAGGCCGGGATCGACGGTCTTGTCACCCTTGTCCTTGGCAACGGGAATGGTCACGACAAGCTGGGAATCCTTGTTCACGGAAGCGGGAACCTTAACAGAGATGACCGGCGCCTTTTTGGACGAGGTCTGCTCCAGAGCATCCATGGGCAGGGTAACGGAGCCGTCCTTGGCGGCGTCCTTGGAAACGGTCGCGTCAACAGCGGTCACGTTGCCCTTGGCGTCCACGTCCACCTTGGTGCTGGTGCCGTCCTTAGTGGTGGTGGTCACGGTCTGGGATCCGTCGGGGTGCTTCTCGACCGTCACCTTGTCCTCGCCCTGATCCGGTGCGGGAGCGACGGGACGAGTCTCAAGCTGCTTGATGGCCAGCTCAAGCGCGGCGCGGGCATCGCTCACCTCACCCAGGGTCTGGGTGTAGTTGCCAGTCTTCTGCTCAGCCTTGATCTTCTCGACCATGGGCTCGAGGACGTCGAGCGCGGTCTTGACCTTGGCGATTGAGGCATCAGTGTACTTGCCGCTGTCGACAGCCTTCTTGGCATCAGCCATGAGGGCCTCGAGCTTCTCCATGCCGTACGGATCCTTGAGGTCGGCTTTCTTGTAGCCGTTGACCTGCAGCTCGATGACGTGGTTCTCCTTGCCCTCGCCGCCCTTATAGCCATTAGCATAGAGACGGACATAGCGTGCGGTTACGGTCTTGCCGGACTTCGCAGCGAAGAGGGTCTTTCCCTCGGAAGATTCGGCATACGTACGCTCAGTGGGATTCTCGCCCAGCTTGAACGTATCGTTCATATCCTCATCGAGAGAGGAGTAGTACAGAACCTGCTTGTTCTCAAAATCGGCATCGTTAGACACAACCAGCGCGGTATCCGCGTACTCACGAGAAGCGCTCCAGTAACGCCACAGATTCACACTATCGATGACATGCTCAGAACCCAGGTCGATTTGCATGTAAGCAGGCTCCTGATGGGCATCTTTACCAAAGATGCCGTAGTTGTTCACGTTGTCGTGAGCGCCATCGGTTGCCTTAGACAGAGATGCTCCCTCGGTGTTGATGACATCGCTAGGATTCTTGTTGCTGCCGGGCAGCCAAGAAGCGGTGGGGT
>USOF01000335.1 GCA_900556285.1 uncultured Collinsella sp.
ACTTGGGATCCAGCATCTTCACCAGGCCGTTGATCTCGGTGGAGCCGTCGGCGGGATTCTCGTTGAGGTCGCGGATGTTCAGCAGCACCTCGGCCATCTTGTGGATGGCGTTGTCGCCCCGTTCGGGGGCGGAGCCGTGGCAGGACACGCCGTGCATGTCCACCCGGATCTCCATGCGGCCCCGGTGACCGCGATAGATGCCGCCGTCGGTGGGCTCGGTGGAAATGACGAACTCGGGCTTAATGCCGTCCTTGTTGTAGATGTACTGCCAGCACATGCCGTCGCAGTCCTCTTCCTGGACGGTGCCGACGACCATGATCTTGTAGCCCTCGGGGATGAGGCCCATGTCCTTCATCATCTTGGCAGCATAGGTAGCAGAAGCCATGCCGCCCTCCTGGTCGGAGCCGCCGCGGCCGTAGATGATCTCGTCGGTTTCGTAGCCCTCATAGGGATCGGCATCCCAGTTCTCGATGTTGCCGATACCGACGGTGTCGATGTGGGAGTCGATGGCGATGATCTTGTCGCCCTCGCCCATAAAGCCCATAACGTTGCCCAGGCCGTCGACCTTGACCTCGTCATAGCCAAGGCTCTCCATCTCGGCCTTAATGCAAGCGACAACCTCACCCTCCTCGCAGGACTCAGAGGGGTGGCTAATCATTGCGCGAAGAAAACGCGTCATATCAGCACGATGGGACTCAGCAGCGTTTTTAATTGCCTCGAAATCGAGTTCCTTAGTCATAACAGTCAACCTTTCTACAAGGGTTTACCTACAGGTAGATATTTCAGATAGATCACTTGTGCCAAGCAGCGTGAGGTCGAGTACCCGGCAAGCAAGTAAACGTAGGAGGCGGACGGAGGACTTTGCTCCGTCGCGAGTTCCGCACGAGCCGGAGAGCACTTAATGTGCTCTCCGTGCGAGCAGGACTGCCCGAGCAGGGAACCTTACATTCCGCGCCGCCCGGGCAGACGAACCGGGATAGACCCGCAGCGACCCGCTACTTGATCTTGGTCGTGCCCGGCACCAGGTTGGGGTCGGTCTCGTTGGCCTCGGTCTGGAAGTGCTCGGTGTAGACGTTCTTGCCGTCGCGGAACATCTCGTAGTACTGCATCTTGGCGTAATCCTCGCGCGCCTTGGTGGCAGCGGCGGCAACGGCGTCGTCACCGGTGACGTTGGAGGAGAGCGCCCAGCGCAGGCTGGCGTCCTCGTAGCCCACGGAGTTGATAGCGGGCAGCGACTCGCGCAGCGTCATGTGCGCTTTCTGGTAGTCGGTCAGCGGTGCGCCGATCAGCTGCATAAGCTGGGTGGACAGGTAGTTGGTGGACAGGTCGTCGACCTCGCTCGTCTGGTTGCAACCGGCAACGTCGTAGTTAGCCCAGATGATGTAGTCGGTCTGCCACAGACGTTCCTGGTGCGTGGCATCGTCCTCGCCGGTAAACCACTTGTCGTTGAACTTGGACGGGAAGAACGGCTGGTGATCGCCCCAGAACACCACGACCACCTTGCGGTCGAGTTTGCTCAAGGCGTTGAGGAAGTAGCGAAGCGCCTGGTCGGACTGCTCGATGCACGAGACATACTCGTCGACATCGGAGAGCGTGCCGTCCTCGACGGTCTTGGTGTCCAGGTCGGTCGTGTCGATGTTCAGGTGCATCTGCTTGTCGACCGGCAGCAGGCCCGTGTCGTAGCCCGAGTGGTTCTGCATGGTCACGTCGAAGATAAACTGCGGATCGGCGTTCTGGTCGAGCAGCTCAAGAATCTTGTCGTAGGTAGCCTGGTCGGTCACCATGCCGCGTAGGGTGTCGGCTCCCTGGAAGTCGTTGATGGACAGGAACCGGTCAAAGCCAAAGTCCTTGTACACGTTCTCGCGGTTCCAGTTGGTTGCGTGGTTGGGGTGCATGGCCGTGGTGGAATATCCGAGCGACTTGAACTGCTCTGCCAGGTTCCCGGTCGTCTCCATGTTGTAGATGGTGTAGGGGTACACGCCCGAGCCCAGGTTGGCCATGGAGTTGCCGGTCATAAACTCAAACTCGGTATTGGCGGTACCGCCGCCGTAGGCGCTCACGTAGAGCTTGCCGCGGCTGAGGCAGTTGGACAGGTTCTTAAAGTACTGCGGGCCCTCGTAGCCGGCGCGCATGTTCTGGTCTGTCTCTTATACACATCTCCGAGCCCACGAGACTCCTGAGCATCTCGTA
>USOF01000336.1 GCA_900556285.1 uncultured Collinsella sp.
GATCGTCGGCAGCGTCAGATGTGTATAAGAGACAGGGCCAGAGTGATCTCCGCTTCCACGGTGGGGTTGCCGCGGCTGTCGAGCACCTCACGACCGTAGACATCCAAAATATCGCTCATGTTGTCTCCCTCTCACTTGGAAACGGATTGAATGCTTGGCGACACGGCTTGCACGCTGCAGCGGCGCGCAGGTTCATAAGTTAGCCTTGTCGCACTTTTTGCATTATGCCCTAAGTTAGCCAAGGGATACAATCTTTTTATAAAAATAATGGGAGCAATGGGACAAGTCCGTCCCGTCGCTCCCGCGGTTATTACTCCCCTGCCTTTGCGACATCCCAGAGGTCGTTGAGGCCATGGGTCGAAAGCTCGGCAAGATCCACGTGGGCATCGGCCGCCATCTGCTCCATTGCGGCCCAGCGGCGACGGAACTTGGCCGTGCTCGCGCGCAGAGCGCTCTCGGCGTCGATTCCCTCCTTGCGCGCAACGTTGACCAGGGCAAAGAGCAGGTCGCCAAACTCCATCTCGCGCTCGGGCGAGCCGGGAGCCTCGGCCTCAAACTCGGCACGCTCCTCGGCGACCTCGTCCCACACGTCCTGGACCGTCTCCCACTCAAAGCCCACGGCCGCTGCCTTGCGCGACACCTTCTGCGCCTGCATCAGCGCCGGCAGATGCGTGGGCACACCGTCGAGCAGGCCCTCGGGCGCAGCCTCGCCTGCCGCCACGGCCTTGTCCTTGGCGGCCTTCTCGGCAAGCTTGACCTCGTCCCAGATCTTGAGCACCTCGTCGGAGCTCTCCGCGTCCGCATCGCCAAACACGTGTGGGTGGCGGCGGATGAGCTTGGCGTCGATATCGCGTGCCACATCGGCCAGCGTAAACTCACTGGCGTCCGCCGCAATCTGCGCATGCAGCACTACCTGCATGAGCACGTCGCCGAGCTCCTCGCGCAGGTGCGCCGCGTCGTCCGCCTCGATGCAATCGAGCGCCTCGTAGGCTTCCTCAATCATGTTCTTGCCGATGCTCTGGTGCGTCTGTTCGCGATCCCACGGGCAGCCATCGGGCTGACGCAGACGCCAGATGGTCTGTACCAGATGCTGCAGCTCGGCCGACGCGTCTACCAGCGTGGACAGATCGCGCGAACCCTCGGCATTTTGCTGAGCCATGTGCTGCGCCATGGTTATTCCTCCTCCAGGATCACGTGGCGGAACGCGCCGTTCTCGTAGATACCGTAGCTGTGCGTGCCGTCCTTGGGAATGCTCACGCTGCCGGGGTTGAAGAGCCACAGGCCCGGGTGCGCGGCGCTTTCCTCGTTAACCTTGATGTGCGTGTGACCGTAGACGAGCGCGGAGCCCTCGGGCAGCGCGGGCGCGTGGTCGACGCTGTTGTGCACGCCGGCGCCAAAGACGTGGCCGTGCGTCAGGAACAGCTCGCGGCCGGTCTCGTCGAACAGGGTGGCGTAGTCGGCCATGACGGGGAAATCGAGCACCATCTGGTCGACCTCGGCGTCGCAGTTGCCGCGCACCGCGATGATGCGGTCGGCCAGGGCGTTGAGCAGCGGAATCACGCGCTTGGGGGCGTAATCGCGCGGCAGGTCGTTACGCGGTCCGTGGTAGAGCAGGTCGCCCAGTAGCACGATGCGGTCGGGCTGCTCGGATTCGATAGCGGTGCAGAGGCGCTCGGCCCAATATGCCGAGCCGTGGATGTCAGAGGCGATGAGGTATTTCATGGGAAGATCCTTTCGAATGGGGTTGATATGGCTGGGCGCAGAATGTCGCCACCAGCCGCATTATTCAAATCGCAGTGCCGCGCTCTGAGCCGCCTGCATCACGCGCTGGAGCGGCACATTGTGCTCACGGGCAAGGCGGGCGCAGTCCTCGTACTCGGGCGCTGCACGCTCGCTGCCGTCGGGCAGGGTGGCCACCTTGACGAACACCTCGCCCCATGGCGTCGTTACGCGCTCAAAGCGGCGTGGTAGGCAAACGCGCTCCATAACCTGGCGACGAATGCCGTTGGTCGTGGTTTCCAAGAAGATGATCGTCTGCAGGCGCTCGATATCCTCGTAGGTGCAGATTACCTGCAGCTGCCAGCCGGGGCGGCCTTTCTTACAATAGAGGGGCAGCCAGTGCACCTCGCGCGCACCCGCCTCTGTCTCTTATACACATCTCCGAGCCCACGAGACTCCTGAGCATCTCGT
>USOF01000337.1 GCA_900556285.1 uncultured Collinsella sp.
ATGTCGTAGAAGCGGTTGATGAGGTTGGTGATGGTCGTCTTACCGGCACCGGTGGCGCCGACAAACGCGACCTTCTGGCCCGGCTTGGCAAACACGGACACGCCGTGCAGCACCTCGTGGTCGGGCGTGTAGCCAAAGTCCACGTTGTCCATGACCAGGTCGCCGCGCAGCGGCACGTACTCGATCTCGCCGGTCGCGCGGTGCGGATGCTTCCATGCCCACATGCCGGTGTGGTGGTCGGCCTCCTCGAGCTGCCAGGTATCGGGGTTCACCTGCGCGTTGACGAGCGTCACATAGCCTTCGTCGGCTTCGGGCTTCTCGTCGATGAGTTCAAAGATGCGGTCGGCGCCGGCGAGGCCCATGACCACGGCGTTGATCTGCTGCGAGATTTGGCCGATCTGCCCGCAGAACTGCTTGGTCATGTTGAGGAACGGCACTACGACGGCGATGGACAGCGTCATGCCCGAGATGCTCAGGTTAGGCACGCCCAGCGCCAGGAAAATGCCGCCCGCCAGTGCGACCAGCACGTAGAGCAGGTTGCCCAGGTTCATAAGGATAGGCATGAGGATGTTGGCGTACATGTTGGCCTTCTGCGAGACCTCGAAGAGCTTTTCGTTGCGCTCGTCAAAATCGGCTTCGGCGGCAGACTCGTGGCAGAATGCCTTGACGACCTTCTGGCCGTTCATGACTTCCTCGATATGGCCCTCGACCACGCCGAGTTCGGTCTGCTGCGCAATGAAGAAGCGCGCGGAGTTGGAGCCGAGCAGCTTGGTCATAAAGGTCATAAAGGCGACGCCGGCCACAATGACCAGGCACATCCACACGCTGTAGTACAGCATGATAAAGAACACCGTGACGATGACGATGGTCGTCATGAGCAGGTTGGGCAGCGACTGGCTGATCATCTGGCGCAGCGTGTCGATGTCGTTGGTGTAGTGGCTCATGATGTCGCCGCGCTGGTGCGTGTCGAAGTAGCGAATCGGCAGGTCCTGCATGCGGTTGAACATCTTCTCGCGCAGCTTCTCGAGCGAGCCCTGCGTAACGATGGCCATGGCGCGGTTCCAGAAGAGTGAGGACAGGATGCCGACGCCGTAGATGCAGGCGAGGGTGGTCACAAGCTTCAGAATTTTGGGCTGCGCGGTCGTCCAATCGCCCGACTGCCACGACTCGCTAATAATCTGCAGGGCGCTCTGAAGGAAGGTCGCGCCGATGGAGTTGATGATGGCGCAGAGCACCACGCCGACGACGACGAGGGGCAAAAGCACGGGGTAGAAGCCAAAGAGCGTCTTGATGAGGCGCGACATGGTGCCGCCCTTGCGGTTGAGCGCGCGCTCGGCGGTCGTTGCCTTACTCATGTGCCTCGCCTCCTTCCTGGGTCTGAGCTTGCGTTGCAGATGCCTCGGTGTCGGTCTCGACGGCCCCTTCGCCCTCGGCAGACATCTTGCTTTGCGAGGTAAAGGTCTCGCGGTAGATCTCACTCGTCTTAAGCAGCTCATCGTGGTTGCCGATCTGCGCGATGCGGCCACCCTCCATGACGATGATGCGATCGGCGTCCTGCACGGAGCTGATGCGCTGGGCGATGATGAGCTTGGTCGTGTTGGGCAGATAGCTTGCCAGCCCCGCGCGGATCTTGGCGTCGGTCTTGGTGTCGACGGCGCTGGTGGAGTCGTCCAGGATCAAGATCTTGGGGCGACGCAGCAGGGCACGCGCAATGCACAGACGCTGCTTCTGACCGCCGGAGACATTGGAGCCGCCCTGTTCGATCCAGGTGTCATAGCCCTTGGGGAAGCCGTCGACAAACTCGTCGGCGCAGGCCAGATGTGCCGCCTCGCGGACTTCCTCGTCGGTGGCGTTCGGGTCGCCCCAACGCAGGTTCTCGGCAATCGTGCCGCTAAACAGCACGTTTTTCTGCAGCACCATGGCCACCTGGTGGCGCAGGGCGTCCAAGTCGTAGTCGCGCACATCCACGCCGCCCACGCGCACGGTACCCTCGGTGGTGTCGTACAGACGGGCGATGAGGTTTACAAGCGTGGACTTGGCCGAGCCGGTGCCGCCGATGATGCCGATGGTCTCGCCGCTCTTAATGTGCAGGTCGATATCGTCGAGCGCCTGGCGCTTTGCATGCGCGGAATACTTAAAGCTCACGTGGTCAAAGTCGATGGAGCCGTCGGCAGCCTCGAGCACGGGC
>USOF01000338.1 GCA_900556285.1 uncultured Collinsella sp.
AGGGCCACAACCTGCAGGAGCACTCCATCGTGCTCGTCCGCGGCGGTCGTGTCCGTGACCTCCCTGGTGTCCGTTATCACGTCATCCGTGGCGCCTACGACGCTGCTCCGGTCCAGAACCGTATGCAGGCCCGTTCCAAGTACGGTGCTAAGCGCCCCAAGGCTAAATAAGCCAGATAACGTTTTGATACTTTCGCCGTGTGCCGCCTAAGCGCCGCACGGTAGACACTTAAGGAGATTTCACATGCCGCGTCGTGCAGCAGCTAATCGTCGTGAGGTTCAGCCTGACGCCGTTTACAACAACCGCCTGGTGACTCAGCTCATCAACAAGGTCCTTCTTGACGGCAAGAAGGCCACCGCTGAGCGCATCGTTTACACCGCTTTCGAGATCGTTGCCGAGAAGTCCGAGGGTGGCGACGCTCTCGCTACCTTCAAGAAGGCTATGGACAACGTCAAGCCCACGCTCGAGGTTAAGCCCAAGCGTGTCGGTGGCGCTACCTATCAGGTCCCGATGGAGGTCAACTCCCGTCGTTCCACCGCTCTGGGTATCCGCTGGATCGTCAACTTCTCCCGCGCTCGCAAGGAGAAGACCATGGCCGAGCGTCTCGCCAACGAGATTCTCGACGCTTCCAACGGCCTGGGCGCTTCCGTCAAGAAGCGTGAGGACGTCTTCAAGATGGCCGAGGCCAACCGCGCGTTCTCTCACTATCGTTGGTAAGTTAAGGTAAGGAACTAACATGGCTAAGCCTAAGTACAAGCTTTCCGATACCCGTAACATCGGCATCATGGCCCACATCGATGCCGGTAAGACCACCACGACCGAGCGTATTCTTTACTACACCGGTAAGACCCACAAGATCGGTGAGGTCCATGAGGGCGCTGCCACCATGGACTGGATGGTTCAGGAGCAGGAGCGCGGCGTAACCATTACCTCCGCTGCTACCACGTGCTTCTGGAACAAGGACGGTAAGGACTACCGCATCCAGATCATCGACACCCCGGGCCACGTTGACTTCACCGCTGAGGTCGAGCGCTGCCTGCGCGTCCTCGATGGCGCTGTCGCCGTCTTCGACGCCGTTGCCGGCGTTCAGCCCCAGTCTGAGACCGTTTGGCGTCAGGCTTCTACCTTCAACGTCCCCCGTATCGCCTTCATCAACAAGTATGACCGCGTGGGCGCCGACTTCTTCCACGCCATCGACACCATGAAGGAGCGCCTGAACGCCAACGCCGTCGCCATCCAGGTTCCCATGGGCGCAGAGGATCAGTTCTGGGGCGTTATCGACCTGGTCACCATGACCGCTTGGGACTTCAAGCCCGACGATAAGGGCATGACCTACCCCGAGCCGATGGACGAGATCCCGGCTGAGTTTGCCGACATCGCTGCCACCAAGCGCGAGGAGCTCCTCGACGCTGCTGCCAGCTTTGACGACGAGCTCATGGAGAAGATCCTCATGGAGGAGGACTTCACCGTCGAGGAGCTCAAGGCTGCTCTGCGCAAGGGCGTTCTGGCCAACGAGCTCAACCTCGTCTTCGTGGGCTCCGCCTACAAGAACAAGGGCGTCCAGGAGCTGCTCGACGCTGTCGTCGACTACCTGCCCAGCCCGCTCGACGTCGAGGCCGTCACCGGTACCGATCCGGACACCGGCGAGGAGATCCAGCGTCATCCTTCCTTCGACGAGCCCTTCTCCGGCCTGGTCTTCAAGATCATGACCGACCCGTTCGTCGGTAAGCTCACCTACGTCCGCGTTTACTCCGGCCGCGCCGAGTCCGGCTCCTACGTGGTCAACGCTTCCAACGGTCAGCGCGAGCGCCTCGGCCGCATCCTCGAGATGAACGCCGCCGAGCGTATCGACCGTGACGACGCTGCCGCCGGCGACATTGTCGCTTGCGTCGGCTTCAAGAACTCCACCACCGGCGACACCCTGTGCGCCGAGGGCAAGGAGATCGTCCTCGAGAAGATCGAGTTCGCTAAGCCCGTTATCGACGTTGCCATCGAGCCCAAGACCAAGGCCGAGCAGGACAAGATGTCCTTGGCTCTGACCAAGCTCGCCGAGGAGGACCCGACCTTCCAGGTGTCCACCAACCACGAGACCGGCCAGACCATCATCGCCGGCATGGGCGAGCTGCACCTGGAGATCATCGTTGACCGTCTGCTCCGCGAGTTCAAGGTCGACGCTAACGTCGGTAA
>USOF01000339.1 GCA_900556285.1 uncultured Collinsella sp.
TCTCGTGGGCTCGGAGATGTGTATAAGAGACAGATTGGGGACAGACTTAAATGAGTACCCTAACTGGGTAAGCATAAATGAGCGGGTCGTGCTGTATAAATTGCTTGTGTGCGCGTTTATGCGCGTTAGATTGCGTTTAATTACGCACCTATGCGTATATATGCGCCGTTTACGGGGCAATAATGACCGTTTAGCGGTGAGATACGCAAAAACGCGCACAGACGCGCGTGTTTGTGCGAATATAGAGCTGTCAGAAATGCAAGACGTTCTATGACACAGGAGACACATAATGGCAGATTCCAAGCAGGCTCCACTCGACGCCGCGTCAGCCGCCAAAGCTGCATTTGCTTCGGTCCAGGACAAGCCGTTCCCTAACGACATCTTTACGGCTCCCGAGCTCCGTTGGGCTGTGATCGGTTGCGGCGTTATTGCCAACCAGATGGCTCAGTCCCTTGCCCTGGCCGGCCGCAAGCTTACGGGCGTTGCCAACCGCACGCTCACCAAGGCTCAGACTTTTGCCGACCAGTACGGCGTCGAGAAGGTCTATGACACAGTTGAGGATCTCTACGCCGATCCTGACATCGACGCCGTCTACATCACCACCCCGCACAACACCCATATCACCTATCTGCGCGCCGCCCTGGCGGCCGGCAAGCACGTTCTCTGCGAGAAGGCCATCACGCTCAACTCCGCCGAGCTCGATGAGGCCCGCGCCATTGCCGCCGAACACAACGTGGTCCTTATGGACGCTACCACGGTGCTCCACATGCCCTTGTATCAAGAGCTGCGCCGCCGCATGGATGCCGGCGAGTTTGGCCGCATGAACCTCGTTCAGCTCAACTTTGGTAGCTACAAGGAGTACGGCGACCTGACCAACCGTTTCTACAATCGCAACCTCGCCGGCGGTGCCATGCTCGATATTGGCGTATACGCCCTGTCCGTTATGCGCCTGTTTATGGCGAGCCAGCCCGTCGAGGTCGTGTCTCTGGGTAACACCTGCGAGACCGGCGTGGACGTTGCAGGCGGCATCGTCTGCCGCAATGCCGAACAGCAGCTGGGCGTCGTGAGCCTTACGCTCCACTCCAAGCAGCCAAAGCGCTCGGTTATCAGCTTTGACAATTGCTATGTCGAGGTCAACGAGTATCCGCGCGCCGATCACGCGACGATCGTGTGGACCGCGGACGGTCATCGCGAGGAGGTCGCCGCGGGCACCGAAGCTTATGCCCTGTGCTACGAGATGGCTGACCTCGAGCAGGCCGTCGCCGGCGACGATTCGAAGCGCGAGCTTCTGGGCTATGCTTCTGATGTTATGGAGCTGATGACCAAGCTCCGCGCCGACTGGGGAGTCGTGTACCCCGAGGAGGAGTAAGCGATGCTTGCGGAAGATAGGCTCAACGCGATCGTGTCGATGGTGCAGCAGGCCGGCTCGGTTACCGTGCCGGAGCTTGCTGAAGCCCTGGGCGTGACGCCGTCCACCATTCGCCGTGACCTGCAGACGCTCGACCGCGCACACCGTATCGCCAAGGTGCACGGTGGCGCGACAAGTCTTGAGCGCGCGCACGTGACGCGCGACCTAACGATCAGTGAGCGCAGCGATCTCCATAACGATGACAAGGAGCGTATCTGCGCCCGCGCCGCGGCGCTTGTGGAGCCCGATAGCTTTGTGTACATCGATTCGGGTTCGACAACGCTCAGACTCATCGAGCATCTTCCGCATCTCGAATCGGTCACCTATGTGACTGATTCCGTGCTCCATGCTCAGCATCTCGCTGTGCGCGGCATGCGCACCGTGGTGCTGGGCGGCGAGCTTAAACCCGAGACCGAGGCGCTCGTTGGCCCCGATGCTCTGGCAACCCTAGACCGCTACAACTTTAACTGCGGCTTTTGGGGTTCTAACGGCATTGCCGCCGAGCAGGGCTTTACGACGCCCGATATCGAGGAAGCGCAGGTCAAGCGTATCTCGATGCGCCATACAGCCAAACGCTTCGTAATCTCGGACGCCAGTAAGTTTGGCATGGTGGCTCCCGTAAAATTCGCGGACTTCCGTGACGCAACGGTTATCACCGCGGGCGAGGTGCCCGCCAAGTACCAGACGATGGAAAACGTCATCACGGTTTAGCAACGGGGCGAAGTAAGGCCAAAACCACCACAAAGGTGCCTGTCCCCATTGTGGTGGTTCCGAT
>USOF01000340.1 GCA_900556285.1 uncultured Collinsella sp.
GCAGCTCGCAGGTGAGCAGCGCGCCAAAATCCTTGCCGGAGAAATCGTCGATGCCGAGCGTTTGGGCAAAATCGTTGCCGGAGCCCACGGGCAGGACGGCAAGGGCGGGGCGGGTGCCCTCCTCTTGCGTCATAAGCCCGTTGACGACCTCGTGAATCACGCCGTCGCCGCCAAGGGCGATAACGGTGCGATAGCCCTGAGCCTGTGCGGCCAGCTCCTTGGCGTGTCCCATGCGCTCGGTCAGCACCAGGTCAAACTGGGATGCGCGCGCGGTCATATCCAAAAAGCGTTGCAGGCGCTCGGCAACTTCGCGCGCCGCACCCGACTGGGCGGCTGGGTTGGCGATGATGAGCGTGCGGGCAAAATCAGTTGCATGCATGGGGCGACTCCCGGCGTATGACGTGACGGTGCGGTCGCGCTCAGGTCGAATTGCCCCCGATTGTGGCTGCACGGCGAATACTAACGTCTACTCTATCAGGTCGTTGTGGCGCTCGATGGCATCCGCTACCGTACCGCCCTCATCCACAATAAGCGAACGGCGCTTGGGTGAGATGATGCGCTGGGCGGGGTACACGCCGCGGTGTCCGCCGGTTAGGTAGCTGATAAAGGCCACGATGACAAAGAACCCGGCGGCCGTGCCGTGGAACAGGTCGATGGCCATCATGCAGGTGGTGATGGGCACGTTGAGGCCGGCGCAGAACACGCCGAGCATGCCGAGAGCCGCCAGAAAACTGGGGTCGAGCCCGGTAAGGCAACCTATCCAGCCACCGAGTGCCGCACCGATGCCAAACAGGGGCGTGACCTCGCCGCCTTGGAAGCCAGCGCCCAAGGTGAGCGCTGTGACGACCAACTTGATGACTGCGTCCGCCAGGGTGGTGTTGCCGGCAAATCCGGCGCCGGAAAGCCACGTGGAAAGGCCGGCGTAGTCCCAGGCGTCGAGGAGGGCATAGGCGGCCAAAACCACGAGTGCGCCTATGAGTGCGCGAACGAGGTAATTGGTGATAAAGCGACCGTACAGGCTCTTGACGGTTCGAACTGACCAGGCAAAGAGGCGTGCCGTCAGACCGAAGATAATGGCACTGATAACAACGATGACAACCGTCCGTGGTGTCATGTTGGGAACGCTGGCGATAACATTCGCCTCGTACTCGGTTCCCAAGGCAAGCGACGTAAAGTAGCCGGTAAACGAAGCGACCAGGCAGTAGATGCCCGCGGTGTAGTCGATCTTGCCGATGAAGCACATCTCCATGCCAAAGAAAGCCCCGGCAAGGGGCGAGCCGAACACGGCGCCAAAGGCCGACGAGATGCCGGCGAGCATGAGGTCGTGGTGGTCATGCTTTTTGAGGTGGGCGAGGCTCGAGATGTTGCTGGCGATGGTGCCGCCAATCTGCACCGCAGCTCCCTCGCGACCGGCCGAGCCGCCGGTGAGGTGCGTGAGCGTGGAGCAGACGAAGGTGAGGATGGCCATGCGCATATGGATGAGGCGTGTGCCCAGAGCGGAGTCGATGACCAGGTTGTTGCCACGCTTGGCGGCGAGACCGTGGTTTTTGTACACCCATGCGGTGGCAACGCCCACAACGGGAAGCAGCGCGTAAATCCACGCATGGTGCTCGCGATAGTCGGTCGCGATATTTAATGAGGCCAAAAACGCCCAAGCGGCAACGCCCATGGCGAGCGAGACGGTGACGACGAGTACGAGCAACTTAGTGCTCGCTAGTAGGTTGCGGGCGTTGCGGCGCGTGTCGGCAGCCAAGAGATGCTCGGAGCGGGTAAGTTGATGCCTGCCTGCCGTGATGACGTCATTAAGGGAGAAAAAACCGCCGTCGTCGAGCGGCTGGAAATGATCCTGCGCTTTGTTTGCGCTTTCGGGTTTGTCGTTATGAGCCATACGTTCCTCTTTTAGGTTGCAACGCAAGCAATTATAAAACGCGGTAAACGCGACGAGCCGGTGGGTTGGTTTCCATTCTGTTTCGCGGCCTGCAACCGACAGGTGTATTTGCGGGTACAGGCCGAGTCGCGGTCGTGCGTCGGGGGATTATACTGAGACAAGCATAAAGAATTGGCGCCCCTGTTGTGCGCCGTGGCATTAAGAGGTGCATATGGCAGAGAAACTCATACCGTTGGAGGATGCGCAGTCGATTGTTTTGTCGCACGTTGCTCCGACGGATCTCATCGAGATTCCC
>USOF01000341.1 GCA_900556285.1 uncultured Collinsella sp.
GTATGGCGATGTCGGATGAGAAGATGGCCGAGTTTTCCAAGCTGGTGCAGGCGTGTCGCAGCTACCGACGCTTTGATGAGGCGGCGGGCATGCCGCGCGAGGTTTTGATCGACTTGGTGGACATTGCGCGTCAGACGGCGAGTGGCGCCAACCGCATGCCCTTGCGCTATCGCGTGGTCTGCGCCGAGCAGGAGCGCGCGGCGGTATTCGTCCACCTCAAATGGGCGGGTGCACTTAAAGATTGGGACGGACCGGCGCCTGGCGAGCGTCCTGCCGGCTACATTGTGATCTGCGACGCGGGCGGCGGCGCCACCACGGCGGTGGATGAGGGCATTGCGGCGCAGACCATTGTGCTGGCGGCTGCGTCTGCCGGCTACGGGGCGTGCATGCTGCATGCGTTCAACAAGGCGGAGGTTGCCTGCGCGCTTGGTCTTGCGCAGGACGTCGTCCCGTTGATGGTGATCGCGCTGGGCAAGCCCGGAGAGACGGTGGTGCTGGAGGATATGGCGGCAGGCGCCGCCTCGACCGATTATTGGCGCGATGAGAAGAGCTTGCACCACGTGCCCAAGCGCACCCTGGACCACGTGCTGCTCTGATGATTTGGGCCCCAGGGCGCGTTGTCCGGGGCAATGTGATGGATCCCCGCCGCGCGTCGTGCTCGGCGGGTTTTCTATGCGAGGCTGCGGGCGATGGCGCGCACCACGGCGTCCGCCGCGGCTGAGGTCTTTGCGGGATCTTCGACCACAAAGATGACCTTGCCCTTGATGCCGAATTCCGTGATCTCCGAGAACACCACCTTGGGTCCCTCGACCACATGGGAAACATCGCCTGCTGCCGTCTTTGCCATCGCAGCCAGCTCTTCTGCCAACGCATCGATATCGAATGGGTTGGCATCCTGCTCCTCGCGCTGTCGTGGCACCGCAAAGGGAACTACCACGCGGCTTGCCGGCAGCAGGTGGACCAGCGCCGTTTTAGAGATGATGGAGTTGGGGACTATGACGGTCTGGCCCAGCGCGTCTTTGATGGTGGTGTGGCGCCAGCTCACGTCTTGCACCACACCGGTCTCCGAACCCACCTCAATGTTGTCCCCCGGCCGGACAATTCCCATAAACGTTACCTGCAGGCCGCCGATAAGGTTGGAAAGCGTGTCTTGAAAACCTAGCGAGATCGCGATACCTCCAACACCCAGGGTGGTGATGATCGCGTTGGCGTTGATGTTGTAGATGACGTCGAGGATGATGCTTGCGCCCAGGATCAGTATGGTCGCGCGGACAATGTTGATAATGATGGACGAGGACGGCAGGGGATTGCTGTCCCGGTCGAGGATATGCCTCATGGCGCGAGCGACTATGCGCGAGGCGGCGAGCGTCGCCAGAGCTAGGACTACGGTCCAAAACACCTGTTGAACCCATTGGATTTGGGCGATATGGATAAGCTGGGAAAAGATATCTTGCATGGGATCCCCTTGCGATTGGATGGCATGCAGCACATAATACCCTCGCTCCGTCCACCGCAAACCCGCACGCGATCATCGCTGTGGTGTGGGCTGCTCATATTGTCTACTTTGGCTTATGGGTCAAAACGGATCGCGCGGGCGCATAGGGCATGCCTTGAGGATGGACGCGAAAGACGAGCGCGAAGGTGTCTGCAAAGGTTAACAGCCTGTATCAACACCATATTATCGACACAAAAGAGCGGCGACCTCGGTAACATCTGGTGCCATTGGACGCGCGGCTGCAGGGAAGGCCGCGGCGTCATAGTTCTACCGGAAGGGATGGTCGCCATGAAGCGAATCAGCCTCATTAAGAAGGGTGCCGCAATCGCTGCCACGGCACTCACTGCGCTTGCGCTCACCGCATGCGGCAACGCGTCGACCCAGGACGCCGGCTCCACCGGTTCCTCCGACGCTGCCTATAAGATCGGCGTGTTGCAGCTTACCGAGCACACCGCGCTGGATGCCGCCAACAAGGGCTTTGTGAAGGCTCTGGATGATTCCGGTATCAACTACACCATCGACCAGCAGAACGCCCAGAACGACCAGTCTGCGTGCCAGACCATCGCCAGCAAGCTGGTGGGCGACGGCGACGATTTGATCTTCGCCATCGCGACTCCCGCCGCGCAGGCGGCCGCTAACGCTACCAAGGGCATCCCCATCGTGGGCACCGCCATCACCGATTTCGC
>USOF01000342.1 GCA_900556285.1 uncultured Collinsella sp.
GTAGTGGCGGCGGGGAGGCACGGTGGCCATTATTCGGTGACCGGGATTGGTCAAAATAGTTTGACTATTAGCGGCTAAAATCGCCCGGCGCTAACACGAATGGGTGTTTGGAAGGGAGAGCGGGACGTTTACATGGTCTCGAGGAGCCCAAATTAGTTGAAACAGGGGTGTTCGTGCCTGATTCAGCTCTAGGATTTATACGTATCTGAACTAACTGTCCACCCCAGTCTGGCGGCTGCCGATTCGGTGCGGTTCGAGACCGCTATTCGGCCTCATTGCGACCGGTGGTACTCTAGTATCCGTTTGAAATCGAGCGAAGGAGTGCCGCTATGGAGCAATCGAGCCTGTTTGGTGACGGCGTGGACATCGATACCGAAACGCCCGCGAGCGCGGATGCCACCGCACCGGTCGACGCCCGTGCCCAGGCGGCAGCGCGTGCGGCCGAGTTGCGCCACGAGCTCGATTACCACGCCTATCGCTACTACATGCTCGATGCGCCCGAGATCACGGACGCCGCCTTTGACAAAATGCTCGTTGAGCTGCAGGAAATCGAGGCGACCTACCCCGACCTGGTGACGCCCGACAGCTATACTCAGCGCGTAGGTGGCTACGTGAGCGAGCAGTTTACGCCGGTCACGCACATGGCACGCATGTATTCCATGGACGATGCCATGGACCTGGACGAGCTCGACGCGTGGCTCCAACGCACCGAGGATGCGCTCGGCGCCGGTAGCGTCACCTATACCTGCGAGCTCAAGATCGACGGCCTGGGCGTGGCCCTTACCTACCAAAACGGCACCTTCGTACGTGCGGCCACACGTGGCGATGGCACCACGGGCGAGGACGTGTCGCTCAACGTGCGCACCATCAAGGATGTGCCCATGCACCTGTCCGAGCCGGCGCTCGCCCACATGGGTGCCGACCGCGAGCGCGCCATCGAGGTGCGCGGCGAGGTTTATATGCCCAAGGGCAGCTTTGTTCGTTTGAACGACGAGGCCGATGCCGAGGGCCGCGACCCCTTCGCCAACCCGCGCAACGCCGCCGCCGGCAGCCTGCGCCAAAAGGACCCCAAGGTCACGGCGCGCCGCGACCTGGCCACCTTTATCTATGCCATCGCCGATACCGATCCGCTGCACGTCCACAGCCAGCGCGAGTTCCTCGATTGGCTGCGCAGTGCCGGTTTCAGCGTCAACCCCAACGTGGCACGCTGTGCCACGCCCGTCGAGGTCCACGAGTTCTGTGCCCAGGCGCTTGAGCACCGCGGTGACTTGGACTACGACATCGACGGCGTGGTCGTAAAGGTCGACAGCTTCCAGCAGCAGCTCGACCTGGGCTTTACCGCCCGCGCACCGCGCTGGGCCATTGCCTTTAAGTTCCCGCCCGAGGAAAAGCAGACCGTCCTGCGCGAAATTCGCATCCAGGTGGGCCGCACCGGTGTGCTCACACCGGTCGCCGAGTTCGACCCGGTGACGGTTGCCGGCTCCACTATCGCGCGCGCCACGCTGCACAACATCGACGAGATCCGCCGCAAAAACGTGCGCGAGGGCGACACCATCATCGTGCACAAGGCAGGCGACGTAATCCCGGAGGTCGTAGGCCCGGTGCTCGACAAGCGCCCGGCCGATTCGGTCGACTGGCACATGCCCGAGGTCTGTCCCGTGTGCGGCAGTCCCGTGGTCCACGAGGACGGCGAGGTTGCCTACCGTTGCGTGTCCATCGACTGCCCGGCGCAGCTCAAGGAGCGTCTGCTCCACTGGGTGAGCCGCGGCTGCATGGACGTTGACGGCCTGGGTGACGAGATCGTCGACAAGATGATCGCCGCCGGCCTGATCCACGATGTCGCGGACTTCTACCAGCTCACGGTCGACGACATCGCAGGCCTGGACACGGGGCGCACCTATGCCAGCTCCAACAGCAAAAAGGGCGTCAAGAAGGGCGACCCCATTCCGGTAGGCCTCAAGACGGCCGAGAAAATCATCGCCGAGCTCAACAAGTCCAAGAGCCAGCCGCTCGGTCGCGTGCTGTTTGCCCTGGGTATCCGCCACGTGGGCAAGAGCGCGGGCGAGGTCATCGCCGAGCGATTCCTGTCGATTGACAAACTTATCTTGGCGAGCGAAGAGGATATTGCCGAGTGCGAGGGCATCGGCCCCAAGATTGCGGCGAGCGCCCAACAATTC
>USOF01000343.1 GCA_900556285.1 uncultured Collinsella sp.
TTGCCCATGTGCGCAAAAGTGCGTCTCGGCAATCTGGGGCCCGTCCCCTTTAATATTTATAAATATGCAGGTCAGCGAGGTGCTAGCGATGTGCCAACGGATGCGCCGCCAGATAGACCTCGGTCAGTTGCGTGCGGTCGACATGCGTGTAGACCTGCGTGGTCGAAATATCGGCATGGCCCAAAATCTCCTGCAGCACACGCAGGTCGGCACCGCCCGCGAGCATGTGGGTGGCAAAGGAGTGGCGCAGGGTGTGGGGATGGAGCCCAACCAGCCCCACCTGGCGCCCATACCGCTCGCATATCGCATGCACGGCCTGGCGCGACAGGCGACGTCCGTTCTTATTTAAAAAGACCGCCGAGGTCTCCATCCCGTGAGCATGCGCGGCCAGGAGAGTGCGCCCGTCACCTATATAGTGTGTCAGGGCGCGAGCCGCGCTTCCCACCAACGGGGCCAGACGCTCCTTGGAGCCCTTACCGCGCACCAGGACAAACCCGTCATCAATATGGATATCGCCCACATCGAGCCCAACCAGCTCACTCACGCGCAAACCGCATCCGTAGAGCACTTCCAAGATGGCATGATCGCGCAGCCCCATCTCGCCCTCGGGAAAGTCTTGATCGAGCAGCGCCGAGACATCCTCCACCGATAGATACTCCGGCAAACGCTCAGCCTTTTTAGGCAGGCGCAACGCCGCCGTTGGATTTTGGGCCACAGGCCCATCGCGCACCAAAAAGGCATGCAGGCCCTTCACGGCCGCAAGCGCACGCTCCACCGAGGCATCGGAATAGCCCCCATCGCGACGGTCGGCGACAAAGCCCTCCACGACCTGACGAGTCACCTCTTCAAAAGACACAATACCCGCCCGCTCCAGATAGGCGCAGTACGTCGTCAGGTCACGACGATAGGCCGCAATCGTGTTGCGCGCCAAACCCCGCTCGACCGCGAGGTAATCGAGATACTCCCCCGCCGCCACGGCGAGCGACGAGGGAGTAGCTTCGGTATGTTCTTTGTTCGCCGGCACCCTTAGTCCGTAGCGAGGTTCATGGGCGTCACCTGCAGGCGATCGACACCCTCGTGCTGACCGATCGAGGCACGCACGAACTCTCGGAACAGCGGCTGCGGGTTGGTCGGGCGGCTCTTGAACTCAGGGTGAGCCTGGGTTGCCACATACCACGGATGCACGTCGCGCGGCAGCTCGACCATCTCGACCAGGCGCTCGTCGGGCGACAGACCCGAGATAACCAAGCCGGCGTCCTCGAGCTGGTCACGGAAGGCGTTGTTGAACTCAAAGCGATGACGGTGACGCTCGTAGACGAGTTCCTCGCCATATGCCTCGCGAGCAAGGGTATCGGCGGCGAGCTTGCACGGATAGGCGCCCAGGCGCATGGTGCCGCCCTTCTCGGTCACGTCCTCCTGCGAGCTCATCAGATCGATGACGCTAAACGGGCCGTCCGGATCGAACTCGGAGGAGCTGGCGCCGGCAAGGCCGACGACGTTGCGGGCGAACTCGCACACGGCCACCTGCATACCCAGGCAAATGCCCAGATACGGAATCTTGTGCTCACGGGCAAACTCGGCCGCGAGGATCTTGCCCTCCAGGGCGCGCTTGCCAAAGCCGCCGGGGACCAGGATGCCCGTGGCGTCGCCCAGAACCTCGGAGACATTCTGCTCGTCGAGGCTCTCGCCGTCGACTAGCTGAACGTCCACATGGCGATCGTAGAAGACGCCCGCATGGTGCAGGGCCTCGATAACCGACAGGTACGCATCGGGCAGCTGCGTGTACTTACCCACGACGGCGATCTTCACCTTGTCGGCGTGATGGTTGGCGTGATTCTGTTTGCGCAGGAACTCGTTCCACTCGCTCATGTCGCGCTCACGCGGGTCCAGACCCAGGCGCTCGCAAATGCGCAGGTCAAAGTCCTGCTCGGCAAGCAGCTGCGGAACATCGTAAATGCTCGCGCAGTCCTCGTTGGTAAAGACACAATCGGTGTCGACGTCGCAGAAGCTTGCGATCTTTCCGCGGATAGCGTCATCGATATGGTGGTCGGAGCGCAGCACGATAATATCGGGCTGGATACCAAAGCTGCGGAGCTCCTTGACGGAATGCTGCGTGGGCTTGGTCTTGACCTCGTGGGCGGCGGCGATATAGGGAACGAGCGACACGTGGATGTAG
>USOF01000344.1 GCA_900556285.1 uncultured Collinsella sp.
CGTAAGATCGTCGGCAGCGTCAGATGTGTATAAGAGACAGTTGCATATCAAGAAAATGAACGCAAGGGAGTCTGACGATCTTGTTGACAAAAAATCAGTTTGCGCTGCTCAGCTACATTGCCGCCCGTCCCGCGGGCGAGCCGGCGCTTTCGCAGCGCGCCATCGCGCAGGGCACCGGCAAAGCGCTCGGCACCGTGAACGGGATGGTCAAGGAGCTGAGCGCCATGGGCTGTCTCGACGGGGCAAACCGCATCACGGATGCGGGGCTTGCGGCGCTCGCGCCGTACCGGGTGGACAACGCCGTCATTATGGCGGCGGGCATGAGCTCGCGCTTTGCCCCCCTGTCGTATGAAAAGCCGAAGGCCCTGCTGAAGGTGAAGGGCGAGGTGCTCATCGAGCGCGAGATCCGCCAGCTGCAGGCGGCGGGCATCGACGACATCACGGTCGTGGTCGGCTATATGAAGGAAAAGCTGTTTTACCTCGAGGACCGCTTCCATGTGAAGATCGTCATCAACGAGGATTACCACCGCTACAACAACCCCTCCACGCTCATGCTCGTCCGCGACCGGCTGAAAAACACCTTCATCTGCTCCTCGGACAACTACTTTGAGCAAAACCCGTTTGAGCCCTATGTGTATCAGGCGTATTACGCGTCGCTCTACAGCGCAGGCAAAACGGACGAGTACTGCATGGTCACGAACCGCAAGGGCCGCATCACGGGCGTGCAGGTCGGCGGGAGCGACGCATGGTACATGTTCGGCCACGTCTATTTCGACCGCAGCTTCAGCGAGAAGTTCACGCAGATCCTCGAGCGGGAGTATGACAGCCCGGTCACCCGGGCGGGGCTCTGGGAGGATCTGTACGCCCGGCACATCAGCGAGCTGGAGATGTACATCCGCAAATATCCCGGCGGCATCCATGAGTTCGACTCGCTCGATGAGCTGCGGGCGTTTGACAGCGCCTATGTCACCAATACCGACTCGTATATTTTCGACAACATCTGCGCCGTGCTCCACTGCACACCGGACAGCATCCACGGCATCATCCCGATCAAGACGGGGCTGACGAACCTGTCGTTCAAGTTCACGTGCAACGGCCGGGACTACGTGTACCGCCACCCCGGTGCGGGCACGGAGGCTTACATCGACCGCCCGGCCGAGGCGCGGGCGCTGGAGGTGGCCAAGGCGCTGGGGCTCGACGACACGTTTCTCTACATCGACGCGGCCAAGGGCTGGAAGATCTCGCACTATATCGAGGACGCGGCCATTCTGGACTATCACAACACCGAGCAGGTCGACACGGCGCTGCGTATGCTGCGCCGCCTGCACACGAGCGGCATACAGCTCGACGGCCGGTTTGACATCTGGGAGAAGATCAACGGCTTTCTCGACCTGCTGCAGGGGACGGACGTCTCCGACTTTACCGGCATGCAGGAGCTGCACGAGACGATGTGCGCGCTGCACGAGCGCCTGAAGGGCGACGCGGTCCCCCTGTGTGCCTGCCACTGCGACAGTTATAACCCAAACTTCCTGATCGACAAGCAGGGGAAGATGTACCTGATCGACTGGGAATATGCCGGCATGGCCGACCCTGGCTGCGACATCGGCACATTTATCGCCTGCTCGGACTACACGCCCGAGGAGGCGGAGCAGGTGATCGCACGCTATCTCGGCCACGCGCCCACGGGGGCGGAGCTGCGCCACTACATCGGCTATGTGGCCATGGCGTCCTACTTCTGGTTTTTGTGGGGGCTGTATCAGGAGGCGTGCGCCAAGCACGTCGGCGAGTATCTCTACATCTGGTATAAATACACAAAGCAATACGCCCGGCTGACGCTGGAGCGATATGACCATGAGGAGGAGTTTGCTTGAAACAGAAGACAGAGGCCCAGCAGGGCTCGATTGAACAGCTCATCTACGAGGAGACCGAGCGGCGGCTGGAGATCATGCAGTCCGACACCTACGAGTTCCCCAAGAAAATGACCCGGGTCGATTACGGCATCATCATCGCCAGCGTGGCGGCCAGTCTGGTGCTGATCGTGACCTGCATGCTGGGAGGCTGAACCATGACAGACAGAGAAAGCTATATCCGGCAGGAGACCGTTACGGGCGTTGTGCCCATGCTCAAGGGCGCTGTCTCTTATACACATCTGACGCTGCCGA
>USOF01000345.1 GCA_900556285.1 uncultured Collinsella sp.
GTTTTGCCGCCATGTCACTCGAGCGCGAGCTGGGCGGCGTTGCCCTGTTGCTGCCAGGCGCCGCGGGCGACCAAAGTCCGGCGGAGCGCGCCATGAACGTCATGTTCGATGCGGCCGGCGTTAAGCAGACGGTCGATGCCCATGAGGACGGATACCGCATGTTGCACCAGCAGGGGCAGGCCTTGGGCGATGCTTTAATCGAGACCGCTCGCATGGCGCGTGAGGATGACGCTACCGGCATCGATGCCCGCACGGTCGACGTTCTCCTGCCCGCTCAGACACGCGCTGATTTTCACTCTTTGGCTCCGCACCGAACGTATGAGTTTCATGCCGCTGGCGAGCAGCGCACGAGGGTCTATCTGCTCCGGCTGGGAAACGTCGAGCTTGTCGGCGTACAACCCGAGGTCTCGAGTGCATTCGGCGCCACTGTGCGCGCCGCTCGGTCCGGCTCTGTGTTCTTTGCCACGCTCGTCAACGGCGGACAGAAGTACCTACCGGCTCCCGACGCGTACGAAAAGATCACCTATGAGGCCATGAACTCCGGTTTTGCCGCCGGATCCCATGAGCGCCTCGTCGAAATCATCATTGCCGCCTTGAATGCGGCGTGACACAGAAGGAGAACGTGCATGAACATTGGACACGCGCGCCGCAAAATCACCCCACAGGGCGACATCTACCTGATTGGCTACCGCAATCTTCCCAACCGTCTTGAACCTGCGACGGGCGTCCATGACGACGTCTTCGCCAACGCCATTCTCTTCCAGCAAGGCGAACGTGAAGTGTTTCTCTTTAATGCCGATGTCCTCGAGTTCGAGGAAAGCATGGCCGAGGAAGTCAAGACAATGCTCGCCGAGCGCTACGGCATTGACCGTGATTGCGTCCTGCTCTCGGCGACGCACGACCATACTTCAATCGTCGCTTACCACCGCAGCTGGTGGACGGGAAAATTCGACGAGAACTACTACCGCTGGTTCCTCGATACCATTTGCCAATGCTTTGAGGAGTGCCGCGCCAACGCACAGCCCGCGATTTGTCGCTTGGGCAAGCGGGTCATCACCGGTTTCTACGACAACCGCATCATCCCAGGTGAACTCGCCGACAATGAGGTCATTGTCGTATCGTTCTTCGATACCGAAGGCAAGCCATTTGCGGGCTTTGTGAACTGGGCGGTGCATTCCGCTTGCGTCGGACCCGACTGCACGGAGCTCACGAGCGAACTCGCCGGTCTCACCGGCAAAAAGCTCGCTCAGAGTCTTGGTTACTATCCGGCCATGGTCGTCGGTGCTGCTGGCGACTGTAGCGACCGCAATTTTCGCCAGGGACGCGGCATTCCCGAGGTCGAGTGCGTTTCGACCGGTCTTGCCGAGGCGATTTCCCAGATCAAGCTCGATCGCGAGGTCGTTCTCGACCGCATCGAGCCTCAGACGTTCTATCACACCGTTGCCCATGACGACTTTTCGCTCACGCTTAAGTGTGCCGTCATCAGTTTGGGCGGCCTGCATCTCTTTGTGTTCCCGAGTGAGCTCGGCAGCGACTTGGGTATTCGCATGAAGCGCGAATGCCCGGTCGAGGGAATAGTTTGCGGTTACACCAACGGCTATTTCGAGTATTTCCTTCCGGCACGCGAGTACGGCCTCTCCTTTGAGACCGAGCGTACTCAGATTCCCCAGGGCGAACCGGAACGTCTGTGTGACAAGTTCTGCCAGACGACGAGACTTCTCGGCGCAGCAGATTCGCGTTTGTAGGCCTGATTGCGTGACATGGGCCAATGAGGCTCGCCGCCATGTGATCGGCATCTTCCATCTTCTCTGCCGTTTCGCATCCCGGGCGTACGTGCGTCCGCGGATTTCAAAGGGGGAAGCGGGTTCCTTGCCCTCCCACGTCGACTACGGAGGCATGAAATCGATGCTATACCCCGCTCAGAAAAAGGAGAATTCCATGAAATACCAGAAGCTTTGCGATGAAATCATCACAAAGGTCGGTGGTCGAGACAATGTGTTAGACGTGAGCCACTGCATTACGCGTCTCCGCTTCCACCTCAAGGATGAATCGCTCGCCCAGACCAATGAGCTTAAGGCGACGAAGGGCGTCGTTGACGTCATCCAGGCCGGCGGACAGTATCAGGTCGTGATTGGTGCCACTGTCGAGGCCGTCTACAAC
>USOF01000346.1 GCA_900556285.1 uncultured Collinsella sp.
ACGAGATGCTCAGGAGTCTCGTGGGCTCGGAGATGTGTATAAGAGACAGGCGCTCGACTACTCGTCAACGATCTCGGCAAGCCAGACGTTCAGCGTATCGACTTCGGGGCAGCAGAACTTTGCCGTGCCGGGCTCGTTTCCAGGCACGGTCCCGCCATAGCGCAGGATATCGATATAGGGAAAGCCCACATGGCAGGCCATGGCGCACATCTTGCCGCGGTCTCGGTCGAAGTCAAAAACGTCGCCCGGCTTGTGACCATGGTGACAACGGCACGCACCCAGCTGGTCCACGCAGCTCACGCGGATACGCGGACGCTTGCCACGCGACGCGCCGAGCGGCTTGCTCTCGCCCGCAGGCCTGATGCCGCCCTCGCCGGCGTTACTCATGGTCGATCACATCCAGGCAGGCCTCGATGGGAAGGCCGGCGGACTTGTCTTCCTGGTCGGCATTGCGCTCGATAAGCTCGGCTACCACGCGCATGGCATCGCTCGTCGCGCGCTGCAGGCTCCAACCAGCCATAACGCGGCCGACGAGCACCGCCGAGAACGTGTCACCCGTGCCCGGGAAGTAGACCGGGATCAGGTCGAAGGGAATCGTGAAGTACTTCCCCGCCACATGGTCGTAACCGATGACAACATTCGCACCGTCGACCACAGCGCTCGTAATGACCACCGACTTGGCACCCAGGACACGCACGGCATCCACAAGAGCGCGGCCCTCATCGGGCGTAATTTGCTCGGCAATAGGCCTATCGGCAAGCAGGCACGCCTCGGTATAGTTGGGCACCGCGTAGTCTGCACACTCCAGCAGATGCCGCATAAGGCCAATCGTGGACTCAGGCACGCCCGCATAGAGTTTGCCGTTGTCGCCCATGATGGGGTCGACGAACACCTTGGTGCCCTTTTGCGCACGGCGGTGGCAAAAGTCCGAGATGATGCGCGTCTCTTCCTCGGTCACGATAAAGCCGGTCGAGATGGCATCGAACTCAAAGCCGAGCTCCTCCCAGATGGCGAGGCTCTGGCGGACATACTCCGTGGTGTCGTGGATGTAGAACTTGGGGTAGTTGAGCGTATCGGAAACGAGGGCCGTCGGCAGGTTGTGAATGCGATAGCCCATGTGCGACAGCACCGGCAGCATGGCGGAAAGCGCGACCTTGCCGTAACCGCACATATCGTTGATCAGCAGCAGCTGAGTATTCTTCATGAGTGTCCCCCTTGGTTCGGGCGCGGCGCAGCAGCGCCACAGTGCGACTAAGTGTAGCGCAGGGAGCACGGCAGGCGGGCGCTGGCGCCGTGGAGGGCAAATTGTTGCGGAAAGGTTTCGGAAAATGATCCCTTTTCCTCCGTCCCCAAGGGATCACATGCACCGAAGCGGACCGTGGCGGAATCACAGATTGCTGCTTAGGAACGCTTGCAGCGTCGAGCGGTTACGGCGTTTGGCAAAACTCCGTAACTTAATAAGTTTGGTACCTTGACATTGATTTCTTATGCTCCTAGATTAGTTAGGCACAAAACAATTCCACTACCTAACTAAAGAAAGGAGCGAAGCTTAGATATGTGTGTTGAACCACTCGTCCTTCCACATGAGCCCGGCGGTGACCCGTCGCAACCGGTAGACATACCCGAAGCGGTCAGCGCCGAAGACAAACTCGCCAAGCGCATCCTGAGCGGTCTGGGCTTTTGCGGCCATTACATGCACTTTCATGGCGGAGGCGTATCCGGCAAGGCGCCCATCATCTGCCTGCTGGCCAAGCAGCCCGGCAGCGAGATGTCGCAGCAGGAACTCGGCATGCACTTTGACCTCAAGCCGGGGTCGCTTTCCGAGATCCTGTCCAAGCTCGAGGTCAACGGCCTCATTGAGCGCAGCCGTAACCCCAAGGATCGACGGCAACTCACCATTCGCCTGACCGAAACCGGCCGGGAAAACGCCCGCATCGACCAGGCCGCCCGCATTCGCTTTAGAGAGCAGGCCTTTAGCGCCCTCACCCACGTCGAGCGTGAGCAGCTCGCCGAAATGCTCGAGAAAATCCGCAAAACTTGGGAGGAACTGGATGATTAAAACCCTCATGGGCAGCATCCGCGACTATATGAAAGTCACCGTTGCCACGCCTGTCTCTTATACACATCTGACGCTGCCGACGATCTTACGCGTGTAGATC
>USOF01000347.1 GCA_900556285.1 uncultured Collinsella sp.
ACGATCTCGTAGAGCGCGTGACCGATGCCCTGGGCAATGCCGCCCTCGGCCTGGACGCGCGCGAGCGCCTCGTTGATCACGGTGCCGCAGTCCACAGCCGCCGCGTAGTCCACCACAGTCACTTTGCCGGTGGCCTTGTCGACCTCGACCTCGGCAATACCGGCCATAAACGGCGGAGGCGAAACGGGCAGGCAGGCAGAAGCGTGCGAGGTGAGCGCGTCGCCGCCCGAGATGTTCTTGACGCACAGGTTGGCAAAGTCGCGCAGCGTGAGGTAGCGGTTCTGCTCACGCGCGGCACGCTCGTCGGACAGGCGCACATACTGACCATCGAAGACCACATCTGCGGCGTCCACATCCCACATCCGGGCTGCCTTGGCGCAAATCTTCTCACGGAGCTCGGTCGCAGCGTTCTTAGCGGCCAGGCCCGTCACGTACGTGCCCGAGCTCGCGTACGAGCCGGCGTCGAACGGCGACACATCGGTGTCCACGCCGCGAACCACAATGAGCGAGCTCTCCACACCCAGCTCCTCGGCGGCAATCTGCGCCAGGATCGTGTCGACGCCCATGCCGTTATCGGTGGCTCCGGTGCCGATGGTAATGAAGCCGTCCTCTTCCAGGCGCATGTCGATGCCGGCGATGTCCACGTTGGAAATGCCAGAGCCCTGCATGGTAAGCGCGCAGCCCAGGGCGCGCACGCGGTCGCCCAGGTCCACGGCCAGCGGCTTGTCGCGCCAGCCGATCATGTCCATCGCGCGCAGCAGGCAGCGGTCGAGCGCGCAGGCGTTGAGCTTCTCGTTGTAGTACTGCGGCATGACTTCGCCCTCGCGCACAATGTTTTTAAGGCGCAGGTCGGCGGGGTCCATGTGCAGCATGTCGGCGAGCTCGTTGACGGCGCTCTCCACGGCAAACTGGCCCTGGGTAGCACCGTAGCCGCGATACGCGCCGCCGCGGTTGGTATTGGTGTAGACGACGTCCCAGCTAAAGCGGCTCGCCTTCACGTGATTGTAGATGGGCAGGCTCTTGTGGCCCGAGAGGCCGATCGTCGTGGTGGCATGCTCGCCATACGCGCCGGCGTTGGACAGCGTGTGCAGGTCGATGGCCGTGATGGTGCCGTCGTTCATGGCGCCCAGCTTGACGGTCATCTGCATCTGGTGGCGCGAGTTGCCCGCGGTGATAGTCTCCTCGCGGGTGTAGCAGCAGTAGCTCGGACGGCCGGTCTGCTGGGTCACGAACGCCACGAAGATCTCGCAGCAGCCCGTCTGCTTGGAGCCAAAGCCGCCGCCGATGCGCGGCTTGATGACCTGCACCTGCGACTGCGGAATGTCGAGCGACTGCGCGACCATGCGGCGCACGTGGAAGGGCACCTGCGTAGAGGTGGTCACCGAGATGCGCCCAAACGCGTCGGTCGTCGCGAAGGCGCGGAAAGTTTCCATGGGCGCGGTCTGCGTGGCCTGGCTGGTGTAGGTGCGGGTGAAGACGATGTCGCTCTGGGCAAACGCCTCGTCAAGGTTGCCAAAATCGCTGGTACCGCTGCATACCAAGTTGCGCGGGACGTCGCCGCCCTGCGGGAACATAAAGGTCACGTCGCCCTCGGGGTGGACCACGATGTCATTATCGAGCGCCTGGGTAAAGTCGAGCAGCGGCTCGAGCACCTCATAGTCGACCTTGATGAGCTTGAGCGCCTTGTCGGCGGCCTCCTCGGTCTCAGCGGCGACGATCGCCACCTCCTCGTTTTGGTAACGGACGAGGTTCTCGAGGATCAAGCGGTCGTAGGGACTCGGCTGCGGATAGCTCTGGCCGGCGATGGTAAAGCGGCGCTTGGGCACGTCCTCGTAGGTGTAAACGCCCACCACGCCGGGCACCTTCAGGGCGCGCGACGTATCGATGGAGCGGATCTTGGCGCGCGCATACGGGCTGCGCTTGAGCTTGACGATGAGCGCGCCGGCGGGCACCAGGTCGCCCGTGTAGACGGGACGACCCTCGAGCAGGGCCTTCGAGTCCTTCTTGGGCTGCTTGTGAGTGATCTGCTTGTAGGTGATGCCGTCGCAGCTGGTATCGTTAACCGGCAGCTCGGGCATCTCAAATCCCACCTGCACACCGGACTCGTTGAGGAAGCGAACGATGGCGCGCAGCTGGCTCTCGTAGCCGCTGCAGC
>USOF01000348.1 GCA_900556285.1 uncultured Collinsella sp.
GGGCTCGGAGATGTGTATAAGAGACAGGACGGGAGGGCCGTGTACGCGTTCCTACGCGAGGACCGCGGGGAGGGACTGCCTGGGTACGGCACCTGTCAACTCGGTCTACGTCTTTGATGACCGGGTCGTACCCAATATCAACTTCACGGATGATGACAAAACGGTCACCCGTGAGGAAGTGTTGGGTTCGAGTGCTGTGGACAATGTTCCAGCATGCTGGGATCGAACTCGCTAGCCGGAATCACACGGTACCCGTGGCGCAGGAGCAGGTCGACGAAAACGCCGTTACCCGGTGTGAGCGTACCGCTGAACGTTCCGTCGTAGATACGGCCTACACCACACGAGGGGCTACGGTCCTGCAAGACGCACGCAGCGATCTGGGACGGGCCGCCCGCCTGCTCGCACATGTCGAGCGCGCGTTGGGCACCCAGGCGGAACTCGCGATCGACCGAGATGCCCTCGCAGGTACGGACCTCGCCGCTCACAATCTCAGACGGCTTTCGCGGCGTGGGCAGGCCGCCAAAGACCTCAGGGCACACCAAGAGTACCTCGGTCCCTGTGCGTTCACACGCTTCGACCAGCTCGCGATGGTAGTTATCGAGCCCGTTATACTTGCAGCTCTCGCCCATCAAGCAGGCACTTACCACGATCTTCATGCATATCCCTCCCAAGCAAAACGCCCCATTTGAGATAGAAGTTCAAATGGGGCGTTCGATGCTGTGTAACCAGCCTTACTGCTGCTTCGGCATCAGCGGATTCTCACGCGTGAGGAGATTCATGAACTCCTCGCCCGTGATCGTCTCCTTCTTGTACAGATAACGAGCCAGCTCGTGAAGCTTAAACTTATTCTCCTTCAGGATCTGCAGGGCGCGATCGTGCGCATCCTCGATCAGCTTGGCGACAATCGCATCCACGCGCTCGGCCGTACCGGGGGCGCAGGTGAGCGACGTGTCCTGGTTGAGATACGCATTCTGCACGGTACCGAGCGCCATCATGCCAAACTCATCGGACATACCAAAGCGCGTCACCATGTTGCGGGCGAGCTTGGTGGCCTGCTCGATATCGTTGGCGGCGCCGGTCGTCATTTCACCAAAGATGAGCTCCTCGGCGGCACGTCCGCCGCAGTAGACGGCGAGCTTGTCCAGCGCCTCCTGGCGCGTAGTCAAGAAGCGCTCATCCTCCTCAACCTGCATGGTGTAGCCCAGAGCGCCGCTCGTGCGCGGCACGATGGTAATCTTGGTGACCGGCGCAGAGCCCTTCTGGCGAGCGGCAACGATGGCATGGCCGATCTCGTGGTAGGACACGACCTGCTTCTCGTGGTCGGACAGCACCGTGGACTTACGCTGCTGTCCGGCGATGACGACCTCCACCGACTCCTCAAAATCATCCTGGGTCGCGCGCTTGCGCCCCTCGCGGACGGCTCGCAGGGCGCCCTCGTTGATGATGTTGGCCAGGTCGGCGCCCGAGGCACCGGGCGTGGCGCGGGCAATCGCGGTCAGGTCGATCGGGGGCTGCGTCTTCACGCTCTTGGCATGCAGCTCGAGGATGTTCTTGCGACCAGTCAGATCGGGCAGCTCAACGGGGATGCGGCGGTCAAAACGACCGGGGCGCAGCAGGGCCGGATCGAGGCTGTCGGGACGGTTGGTGGCAGCGAGGACAACGATGCCCTTGTGGTTATCGAAGCCGTCCATCTCGGTCAGCAGCTGGTTGAGCGTCTGCTCGCGCTCGTCGTTGCCGCCGACCTGCCCGTCGCGCTTTTTGCCGATGGCGTCGATCTCGTCGATGAACACGATGCAGGGCGCTTTCTCCTTGGCCTGACGGAACAGGTCGCGCACCTTGGCGGCGCCACGGCCGACGAACATCTCGACGAACTCAGAACCCGAAATGCTAAAGAACGGAACACCAGCCTCGCCGGCAACAGCCTTGGCTAGCAGGGTCTTACCGGTACCCGGAGGGCCAACAAGGAGAGCACCGCGCGGCAGCTTGGCGCCAATCTCCTCGTAGCGCTGGGGCTTCTCCAGAAAGTCGACGACCTCCTTGCGGGACTCCTTGGCCTCTTCCTGGCCGGCGACATCCTTAAAGGTCACGCCCACGTCCTTGGAGGCGATCACGCGCGCGCCGGACTTGCCCAGTCCACCGCCGCCAA
>USOF01000349.1 GCA_900556285.1 uncultured Collinsella sp.
AGCTGGAACCATCGCGGGCAAGCAGGCAGGCGATGGCCTCGGACGCCGCCCAAAGCTCGCCGTAGGTCATGTGGCCGCCCATAGAGCTACGGACCGCGGGGGCGTTGGGCTGGCTGGCGGCAAAATGCTCGATTCTATCGAGGTACTTCATGGTGATTCCCTTCCGTTGGTGCGGATCGCTTGGGCGCGAGAAGCGCCCCCATCATCCATACGGGAAAACTGACGCGCCCGCGCTACCGAATGTGAGCAGGCGCGCACGGAGCGGGAAAGCAGCGCGCCCCACCCCGTTGACAACGAGGGTAGGACGCGCGGGCAACCTATTCCATATACGAACGGTAAGGTTGGGGTGACGGTATTGTCATTCAATTGTTCTTGCAGCTAAAGATAAGCGTTTTAGAGCTTAGAGCCACTTTTTTCATATGCGGGCGGGCGCCGGCGCCGCCAAAATGTGAACGATTGTCACAATCCGGCAACCGTGCCGGCGGCGCCCCTTAAAAGCGCGTGCCAAACCATGGACGCCGATTCATCATCTGGTCCAACGGCAACAACATCGCCCCACGCGCCAACCAGGCGCTCGCGCGCGGCGGGGACCAGGTCGCGCCGCACCACCGCGATCGCGTGCGGCCAGGCCGCGGAAGGCCCGCGCTCGAGCAGCTCCAGGGCGTGAACCAGACCCCTCCCACGCAGCAGTTCCAGACGGCCCAACTCGTCCACCACCGTCAAGCCCGGGAGCAGAGGGGGCTCGAGGGCAAAATCCCCGCACCCCACGTCAGCCGGCGATGCATCGCCTTTCATGAGCTGGACAAAATGCGCGTCGTGGTCAACGGCGCCGGAGCCGCCGCCATCGCCTGCGCGCGCCTGTTCGTGGAACTCGGCATCCGCCGCGAGAACACGGTGCTTTGCGACAGTCATGGAGCGGTCACGGTCTACCGCGAGGACATCAACCCGATGAAGCGCGAATTCGCCACCACGCGGCGCATCACGACGCTGGCCGAGGCGCTGCACGACGCCGACGTGTTCCTGGGCGTCTCGAAGGCCGACACGCTGACGCCCGAGATGCTGCGCACGATGTCCGGCAACCCGATCGTCATGGCCCTCGCCAATCCCGATCCCGAAATCGCCTACGATACCGCGATGCTCTCGCGCCCCGACATCATCTTCGCCACGGGCCGTTCGGACTACCCGAACCAGGTCAACAACGTGTTGGGCTTCCCCTACATCTTCCGTGGCGCTATCGACTGCTCTGCCACCGAAATCAACTCTGCAATGGAACTGGCGGCTGTGCGCGCTATTGCCGATTTGGCAAAAAAGAACGTGCCACCTGTGGTGAACGCCGCCTACAAGATGAACAACTTGAAATTCGGTCCGAAATACATTCTTCCAAAGGCACTCGACCCTCGCTTGATCGAAACCGTATCTACCGCCGTGGCTAAAGCGGCTATGGATTCGGGCGTGGCACGCCGCCCTATCGACGACCTCGACGCTTACCGCTCTGAACTGCGCAAGGTGCTGGGCTACGACAACAAGTTGCTCCGCCGCTTTACCGACACGGCGAAGAACTCGCCAAAGCGTGTGGTGTTTGCGCAAGCCAATACCGACAATATGCTCCAAGCTGCCGTGGAGGCTTACAAGAGCGGCATCTGCTTCCCTATTTTGCTGGGCAACGAGGAAATGATTGCAAAGCGTGCTAAGAAACTCGACCTCGAACTGAAGGGCATCACCATCGTGAACCCTCGCCACGACCGCGAGGAACGCCGCCGCGCACGTTATGCCAAGTTGCACATGAATAAGCATCAGCGCGATGGCATCAACCTGACCGAAGCCTACGAGAAGATGTACGACCGCAACTACTTCGGTATGATGATGGTGGAAACCGGCGAGGCCGACGCTTTCATCACTGGCACTTTCGCTGGTAGCGGCAACACTGTGAAGATTGCGAAAGAGGTGATTGGCATCAAACCCGGATTCAAGCATTTTGCCACTCTCCACATTCTCAACACCAAGCGTGGCACTTTCTTCCTTGCCGACACTTCTATCAACCACGAGAACTCTACCGAGGAACTGGTTGACATCGCACGCCTCACCTACGACGCTGTGAGATATTTCGCGCACTATCCTGTAATGGCTATGGTTTCGTAC
>USOF01000350.1 GCA_900556285.1 uncultured Collinsella sp.
CGTCCATATGAAGAGCATCGCGATTAGCGATCGCAAGCTCCACGGCTTTGGGATTGACGTCCGTGGAGACGCAGCGCACGCTCCCCTCTCGCTCCGCGGCGATTGAGAGCGATATGCATCCGGTTCCGCAACCAACCTCAAGAACTCGCGCCACGCGCTGCCCATCTTGCGCACCGGATTGCCCGGACTCCGCATCCAGCCCAGCCGCGACGTCGGCGGAAATGTCCTCGGCCACTAGAGCCGTCTCGCCAGCCGCCTCGGTGCCCTCCTCTTCAGCCCGCTTCGCGGCGGCAGCCTCCTCTGCTCGTCGAGCCTCCTCAACCTGGGCGTTCCAGGGCAGCTCGACGCGCGCTCTACCAGAGGCGGGGCCCGCCCCCAGCACGCTGCGGTCAAGGTAGTCCAGCACCTCGCCCACCAATACCTCGGTTTCTGGACGAGGAATCAGCACCCCCGGGGCACATTTGATCTCAAGCGTCCTAAACCCGGTTGTCCCCGTAATGTACTGCACGGGCTCACCCTTGGCGCGTCGCACCACCGCTTGATGCATGCGATCGAGCTCGACGGGAGACATGGGCTTATCAAGCCCCATATAAAGGTCGATGCGCTTCATACCGGTCACGCTGGTCAAAAGCAACTCGGCCGTATAGCGGGCATGCTCGTCACCTTTCTTGCCCAGGGAATCGCGCGTCCAGTCCAGGCAGCGGCCGATAGTCCATACCTCGTTCGCCATAGCCCAACCCTTCCTCTCGCTCGCCTCGCAACCCGCCAAGGGCGTGAAGGCGCTTCGTGTTTCGCAAGCGATTCTACTTCATGAACAATCACACAAGGCGAAAACCAGCGCTTTTGCATGACTAGGAGCCGTTTTTTCTTGGCAGCATGTCCCATGTGCGCACAATCTATCAGAAAACTCGTCCGCATCTTCAAACGTGCGCCGCTTGTACTACTATGTGCACGCAGCGTCGAGCCGCACCCCATCAGCCTTCCGCCCCAAAGGAGATGACCGCGAATGTCGGGCACCAGCCCCCTCGAGAGCATCAAGCACCTTGGTCGCTATATCTTTGTCCGCCGTGTTGTCACCCTGCTCTGCGTTCTAGCCTCCGCCCTGCTTCAAACCTACGTGATCCAAGCGTTTGTCAACCCTGCCAACCTGCTTTCCGGCGGCTTCACCGGCATCGCGCTGCTTATCGACCGCGTCACGTCGCTGGTAGGCGTTAGCTTTCCCACGTCATTGGGCGTGCTGGCGCTCAACGCCCCCGTCGCCCTCTTCTGCTGGCGCAGCATCAGCAAACGCTTTGTCATCTTCTCCATGATTCAGGTAGCGCTGCTCAGCCTCTTCCTGCGTATCTTCTCATTCCAGCCTATTCTGGGCGAAACCCTGCTCAACGTCATCTTTGGCGGCGTGCTCAACGGCATCGCCATCGCCATCGCGCTCAAAAGCGGCGCGTCCACCGCGGGCACGGACTTTATCGCGCTGTACGTCTCCAACAAAACGGGCAAGACCATCTGGCCGTATGTTTTCGCCGCCAACTGCTGCGTGCTGGGTATCTTTGGCGCCATCTTTGGCTGGGAGCACGCCGCGTACTCCATAGTCTTCCAGTTCATCTCCACCAAGGCGATCGATGGCTTCTACCACCGCTACAACCGCTCGACGCTCATTATCACGACCAAGCGCCCCAAAGAGGTGGCGGACATCTACACCGCGACGTTCCACCACGGCGCCAGCATCATCGACGGCACCGGTGCGTATAGCGGCGAGGCCGTTGGCATTATCCACGCGGTCCTGTCCTCCTATGAAGTGGGCGATGCCATCGAGACCATCCGCTCCGTCGATCCGCGCGCCGTCATCAACGTGCTCAAAACCGATGACTTTGTAGGCAACTTCCACCGCGCCGGCGTGGACGAACCCCTGCCCAGCGAAGTGCTGTCCACCCCCGACGACGATCCTGTGCTAGAAATCGCCCAGCACATCCGCGCCGGCGCCGATCTTGCCAAGACGCCGCGCAAACCCTGGATGCGCCCCCGCGAGTAACGTCCGCGAAGCTACCTTGTACCGTAAGGCCGCTTCCCCCAAATAAAGAGAGCCGGAGCTGTCTCTTATACACATCTCCGAGCCCACGAGACTCCTGAGCATCTCG
>USOF01000351.1 GCA_900556285.1 uncultured Collinsella sp.
TACGAGATGCTCAGGAGTCTCGTGGGCTCGGAGATGTGTATAAGAGACAGTACTAGAGGAGATTGAGGGGGAGCTGGGGGGCGTCGCCCCAGAGTTTCTCGAGGCGGTAGAACTCGCGAGCCTCGGGGGTAAAAACATGGACGACAACCGAACCGTAGTCCATGAGCATCCAGGTCTTCTGCTCGCGGCCCTCGATGGAGAACGGATGCTCGCCGCAAGCCTCGGCAACCTTCTCCTCGATCTCGTCGACGATCGAATCGACCTGGCGGTTGTTGGTACCGGTGGCAAGCACAAAGTAGTCGCACACGTCGGAAAGCTCGGTCAAATCGAGCACCTGAACGTCCTCGCCCTTCTTGTCGTAGGCGGCCTGCGCGGCGGCGCGGGCGACATCCTCGGCGGCGACACCGCTCGCGGACAGCGAGGCGGCAGTGCGGTCGGACGTGGCGGCGAAGCTCTTGTGCTCCACACCTTCAAGAATCTGCTCGTCGGTCATGGTCTCGTCGGCCATGGAATACCTCTTTCTAGACAGCCCGAGCTAGCGCAGCTGGGCGTAATGATTGTAAATCGTAATAGCTGTGGGATAAAGATAGCGCCCGGACTGGATCACATAGACCAGACCCTGCGCAAAACAGGAGAAGAACAACTCATCGAGCGTCGACTCCCCCACCATCTTGCGCAGCGCATGCGCATAGTCGCCGTGGCGGTTGGGCTCGATGGCATCGGCCACAAAGACCACCATATCGAGCGGCGTCATGTCGCAAGCACCCACGGTGTGACGGTCGACGGCCTGGAAAACGGCCGTCGACAACTCGGGGAAAAGCTGCGGAAGCTCATAGGCGGCAACAGGGCCATGCAAAAGCGGCGTCGCGGCGGAAGGAGAGCCGGCAATCTTAATGCCGTAATGCAGAGCGCGCGTGACCAGCTCGTCGTCGGAGAGCACTTTGTCCCAGTCATGGATCAGGCCGGCGGCAGCGGCATCAAAGCGGTCAACGCCGTAGACCTCGGCCAGATGAAGTGCGGTCTCGGCAACACCCAGCGAATGCACATAGCGCTTGCGCTTATCCTTCATGCGAACATCGAGCAGCTCTTGAATGCGCTTGAGCAGCGCGCGCTCATCGCCCTCAAACTGATCCTCTACCGACAACGTAGACCCCCATCACTCAAAATCTTCTTGGCCCAAATCGGCATATAGCCTGCGTTTGCGAATGTAGCCGAGCACGGACTCGCTCGTAAGATAGCGCACGCTCATGCCGCGGGCAACTCGCTTACGAATGTTCGTCGAGCTGATCGCCAGCGCCGGAATCTGAATATAGCGCACGTCGAACGGCAGCCCCGACTCTTTGATTCGGGCACGCGCCGTATCGATATCAAAGCCCGGTCGCGTTGCCGCAATAAAAGTAGCAAGCTCAGCGATTCGTTCGGCGTCATACCAGGTCACAATATCGATAATCGCATCGGCACCCGTAATAAAGTAGAGCTTTACCTGCGGCGGGTAAAAGTCGCGAAGGGCATGAAGCGTATCGGCCGTATAGGTTACGCCCGGGCGGTCGATCTCGAACCGGCTCGCCAAAAAGGCCGGGTTCGCGGCGGTGGCGAGAACCGTCATGGCATAACGGTCCTCAGCAGGCGTCACCGGTTTGTCAAGCTTAAAGGCGGGAGAGCCGGCCGGCATAAAAAGCACAGCGTCCAAGTCGAGCGATTCGCGAGCCTGCTCGGCGGTAACCAAGTGCCCGTAATGAATCGGGTCAAAGGTGCCGCCCATAATGCCAAGCCGAAACTCATGCCCATCCTTGATGGGCAGCTCGGGCAATCCGATTCCACCTCGCAGCGACATGGCCTACTCGCCCTCCGGGGTCTCAACAACGTCGACTTCGGTAGTGCCTTCGGAGCCCTCGGTGGCATCAGCCACGTCCGCACCCTCGGCCGCTACGTCAATAACCTCAACGTCTGCATCCTCGAGCTCGTCCTCGTACTCCGAGAAGTCCTCGGCGCCCTCAAAGTCAAAAGCGCGCTGGCAAATGCGGACCTCGTCGCCCGCACGGCAACCGGCCTTCTCGAGCGCGTCGTCAACACCCATACGCGCAAACTTATGCCTGTCTCTTATACACATCTGACGCTGCCGACGATCTTACG
>USOF01000352.1 GCA_900556285.1 uncultured Collinsella sp.
CCGCACCTATAGATGCCGCATGCCGGGAAGCGGGGGCCGCGTCCGCAGCAACCGCGGCATCGCCGTGCACGATATCCTCGTCCGCACGCTCAAAACGAGCGGGATCGGGGTTCTGTTTGCGCAAGAACAGCAGCACCGCTATCGCCGCGGCACCCGGCAGCAGCATGACGCCCAGGGCTTTGGCGTAGGCGCCGCCCGTCGCCACCAGGATGGCGGAAACGATCAGGGGACCCAGCGTGGCGCCTATCTGATCCATGAGTTCATGCAGTGCAAAGCCCTTGCCACGGCCCACCGCCGCCGACGCATGCGAGATCATGGCATCGCGCGAAGGCGTGCGAACCGCCTTGCCCATGCGCTCGAGCACAACCAGCGCCCCCACGGCCGCCACGCTGCCCGCAAGCCCCATGGCCGGCACCGCAAGCGCCGTGATGGCATACCCCGCAATCGCGAACAACCAGTAGCGGCCCGCGCGATCGGCCAAAGGCCCGGTCACCAGGCGGCCCATAAGCGATGTCGCCTCGCCCAAACCGGAGATAAGGCCAACCGTCGCCGCCGTGGCGCCCAACGACGCGAGCAAGGGGCCCTGCACGCTCAAGGCGCCCTCGTACACCACATCCATCAACATGCTGACCAGGCCAAAGCCCATGATGAATCGCGACGCCGCCAAAGCGCGCCCGCCAGTCTTACCTTTCAAGCCCTCGCCTCCGAGCACCTTGTCGCACAGCTACCTTGGGAGCGTGCGGGCGGCCTCGCGCGCGTTTTCGCATACCAAGCCGCACAGTTCAAAAGAACTGATAATGATAGGTGTTTAGCGGACGAAAAGCTAGTTATTCCACATATGCTGACAAACAGCTTACACGCCGACGAGACGCAACGGGGCGGCACCCGGCAACAGACGACGTGCGACCAGGGCCTAGCGCTCGACGTGCTCGATATAGGCCCTCAGCTTATTGAAAGAGTCATCGGAAAGGCAGTGCTCCATATGGCATGCCTCCTCCGCCGCCACGTGCGGATCGACGCCAGCGGCCGACAGCAGATCGCGGAAGAACAGGTGCTGCTCCAGCACGTGCTCTGCGCGTGCAAGGCCTTTTTCCGTTAGACGGACATCGCGCTTCGCCATCTCGACATAGCCGCGCTCCTCCAGCATCGACATGGCCTTGGAAACGCTCGCTTTGGTGACACCCAGCTGATCGGCGATATCCACGGACCTCACCACGCCGTGCGCGCGGTGCAGCATGAGAATCGCCTCCAGATAGTCCTCGCCAGATTCCCTCAGTGCCATAGCCTTCCCTGCTTTCCGTACGTTATAAAAAGCGCTCCGTCGCGCTATTCGCTAGTTAGTCATAGCTTACACTAGCGAAAACGAGACGGAGCGCAAGTCAGTTAGACAAGGTTAATCAAATTGCCAGATTTGCAAAGCCGGGTCAAGCCTACCCAGCGGCAAACCCTCGCGACTTTAACCCTAGTCCAGAACCTCGACCAGCTCGATATCGAAGTTGAGGTCCTTGCCCGCCAGCTCGTGGTTGGCATCGAGCTTGACGCCCTCGGGCGTGACCTCGCATACGGAAACGGGTACGGGCATGCCGCCCGGTCCCTGCAGGAACAGCTTCATGCCGACCTCGATCTTCTCGAAATCAGGCACCTGGTCTGCCGGGAAGAAGAGGATCATGTCCTCGCTGCGCTCGCCATAGGCCTCGGCAGCGGGAATGTGAACGGTCTTCTTCTCGCCCACGGCCATATCGAGCACGGCGGCGTCGAAGCCCTTGATCATCTGACCGGCACCGCAGGTGAACTCCAGCGGCTCGCCGCGATCGTAGGAGCTATCGAACTGCGTGCCGTCGTCGAGCGTGCCGCGATAATGGGTCTTGACCTTCTTGCCCTGGTTGGACATGGTAACCTCCGTAATAAGGGCGGCGCACAACGCGGGCCGCCATGAACATATGGCGCTAACTATACCCTAGTCATACAATTCAATGACAGTTTGCAAAGAAACGCTGCAACCGGAGGAACCATGGCCTTGATTATCAACTTCATCCGAACACTTCCCAGATTCATCCGTACATGTACGGATGAATCTGGGAACCCGATACCCTGAGGGCCGGACCGGCCGGCCCCGGGAGATCGGAGGACG
>USOF01000353.1 GCA_900556285.1 uncultured Collinsella sp.
ATATAGGTCTGCTTGGACGCCCAGTCAAAGAGCGCGCGCTTGGGATCGAGGGTCTGCGGAGACGTTTCAAGGACGCGCAGGTCGCGCTTCTGGAAGGTCTGGAACATCTCCAAGCGGGCCTTCTCGTCCTGAGGGGAGAGGCCCTGCACGTTATGGCAGATGTCATGCGCCCATTCGCTTTGCGCGGTAAGGTTCTTGCGGGGAAGCAGTATTACCGTGCGGTCGGCGTTTTTCTTAGCGCCCCAGGAGCAGTCGAGTAGCTGCTGGAGCAGTTCTTGATTCTCGACCACCAAGATTTTCCAGGGTTCCATGCCAAAGGAGCTGGGGGAGAGTCGCGCCGCCTCGAGAATGGTGTTGAAGTCGCTGTCGCTTATGTGGCCCTCTGGGGCATAGCGTTTGCAGGTAAAACGATCCTGTAGCGCTTTGATGAACATATCGCCGCCGTGGTTTGCCATGGTGCCTCCAATGGGTGCGGGTGGATAAAAGCAAGTTGCTTGGCTTGTACCCACGCAAGAGCGCCGGCGGGGCGATTGCGCGTTGTATTGCGCTTTTTTAGCATAGTGTTGTTCACGTTTGTGCGAAAAAGAAAACAGGCCAGAGCAAAAACATACTCTGACCTGCTATTTCTTAGTGGCTGGGGCAGAGGGATTCGAACCCCCGTAACCGGCACCAAAAACCGGGGTCCTGCCGCTGGACGATGCCCCAAGACAATGGAATAGTGTAGCGTACTTTAGGCGCTAAGTGCGTCGCAAACGCCATCAAGCAGACGGATTGCAAGAGTTTGTGCGTCACTTGAGGTAAATGTGCCGTAGCGGGTGAGCCCGGTGAGCTCAAAACGCACGCGTGCGGGCTTTTGCGTCGACGCGGCGATCGCGGTGCGGATGCGCTGGGACAGGTTGGTGCATTCAGCCAGCGTGATAGTGGCCACGGGGGCTGCGGACTCGGGCAGCGGTTCGCTCGCAAGGACAAAGATCACGTCCATGTCCTGAGGCTCTTCGGAGTCGTACAGAACCACGCCGCTGTTCTCGGTGGTGGCGGACGCGATATTCCAAATGCGCGAGGCGATGTTGCGGGCGATGGCGTCCTCGCCGCCCACGGCAACGTTGACGTGCTCAAGAACGCTTGCTGCGCGGGCAAAGCCGGAGCGAGCCTCGGAGTCGATGTTCACCACGGAAGGCTTGTCCTTCCACACGTGGTGCAGGCGCTTGATGTAGTTAAAAGTGTCCTGAAACGCCATGCCGTCTGCAAAGAGGCCCACGTTTTCTTGAAACTGCTGCAGCGCCGCCTCGGTATGCGGACCAAAATAGCCGTCATCGATGCCGCAGGCAAAGCCAAGCACGTTGAGCGCTTGCTGCAACGCGCGTACATCCGCTCCGTGGAAATTAGGGAGGCGCAGGTAGAGTGTGCGGTCGCCCAGTTTGTACGACGCATCGACCAAGGCGCTCCAACAAACGGAGTCGACCTCGTCCCCCGTGGCAAGACCGGATACAACGCGGAAATCTGACACGGCCTTTGCGGTGGAGGCGCCGTAGTCGCTACCCTCGAGCTCATGCTCGTCGATGGCGTAGCCAAGCGATGCCAGGCGCGTCTGCACGTCTTCGACGGCAGGGCCCTGCATGCCTTGCTTGATCGAGTCCATCGAAACCCCTTCCTATGGTGACCTTGCCCTTGTATGAAATCATCCATATAAAAGGGCGAGGCAGAATGCTCAGTGTTTGCGAATCGGTCCGCCTGTGCATGGTGAACCAACCTACAGTGTATCAATTATGATGCGGGCATATGTGTTCTTGCCGTTCAAATCTTTCGCAAGCCTTAAGGTGGCTTTAAGGCGGGTGGCGTACCGACGTGTAGGAAAATAGTCGACAATTGCGTTGCATGATATGGTTGGGGCGCATTGCGCGCACCCGGCTTTTCATATGAGGGGGGAACCGTGGAACGAGTAGCTGCAGCTTCAACGCGCAAAATGTTGATTGTGGACGATGAGCAGGACATCGCGGCGATGCTGGCCGATTATTTTTCGATGGAGGGCTATGAGACCGTTGTGGCAAACGACAGTTCTGCGGCTCTTGCACGCGCTGAATCCGGCGCGGATATTGTGCTCCTTGATGTCAACATGCCCGGCATGGA
>USOF01000354.1 GCA_900556285.1 uncultured Collinsella sp.
GACCCAGCCCATGACAAAGCCCAGGCCGATGGAGAGCGCCAGGCCGTAGATGACCTTCATCCACTCGTGGACGTTGACGCTGCTCGCGCCGCCGAGGGCGATAGCGGCACCGGTCAGGCCGGCGATAAGGCTGTGGCTTTGCGAGGTGGGGATGCCAAAACGCGACGCTGTGGCGCCGTAGACGACGATGGAGAACAGGGCCGCGCACAGGCAGGCGAGCGCCATGGTGCTGTTTCCGCCAAAGTCGACGATATGCGAGATGGTATTGGCGACGCTCGCATTAAAGTGCGTCATGATGAGCACACCGAGGAAGTTGAATGCGGCGCTCATGAGAATGGCGGCGCGGGCGGGCATGCAACGCGTAGTGACGCAGGTCGCGATGGCGTTGGGCGCGTCGGTCCATCCATTGACGAAGATGGCGCCGAGCGCGAGGATCACGGTGACGGCAAGGACTGGGTTCGACACAATTTGGCCGAGGAAGGTTGAGAACGTTACGTCCATATATGGGCTTTCTCGAAGTTTGCAGGCACGTTACAAAAACATGATAAATCGTATCACCTCCTGCGGGTTTCTTTACCGAGTTCTGATGGGAGAAGTGAATTTTTTGGCACTAATATTGAATATTAGCCCTGTTGACCGCGGGTGTTCTTTTTGCTAACACACCATGAGGACACGTGTGCGTGCCCCAACATCCCAAAACCACAGTCTGTTCGCTTTACAATATGCAAACATGCGTTCGATAATAGGAGGCATGGAATATCGACAGACAGATGGCAAAACTCGGCGCGTGCACAAGCAGTATGTGGACGTCGTGGCTCGCATCCTCGCGGGCGGACAGGTCGTGCCGGTCACCGTCTGCTGGGTCGACGGTCGTTGCTTTACGATTGACGAAATTATCTCGACCACCGGGTTTGGCCTGATGGTCCACGGCATCCGTACGGCAACCTATAAGGTGCGTTTTGGCGGGCACGCGACCGAGTTGTATCTGGAGGACCAGACGCGCGAGCGGGCGGACGGCTCGCAGGCACACGTGATGCGTTGGTGGGTCTGGGCCTTTGATCGCACGCTCGAGGGCGAGCGCCGCAGGTAAGAGCGCGCGGCATTCGGGTACAATGGCAGGAATCTTGTCACCTACGGCGCTGTTGTGGCGCTTTTTGAAAGGACGAAGTATGAACGATATCCAGGGCTATCAGAACGGCCCCATCGAGACCGGCGCAAGCCGCGCCAAGGAGATGTCGCCGCGCGCGTACAATCTTGCCATGTCCGCCCTCATCTTCTTGGGCTTTTGCGCCATGGGCGCCGGTGCTTACTTTACGAGCACCATGGCGTTTGCCCGCATGATGATGAGCGGCGCCGCCCTGCCACTGGTCTTTGGCTCGTTTATTTTAACCATCGTCGGCATGGTCATGATGTCGGCTGCTGCGGGCAAGCAGTCCGTGGGTCTGTCCCTTGTGGGCTACGTAATCTTTGCGAGTACCTTTGGCCTGACCGCGTCGTTTGGCCTTGCCAACTACGATCTGCCCACCATCAACACTGCCTTTATCGCCACGGCCGCCATCACCTTTGTCTTTGGCGCCTTGGGCGTGACGTTCCCCAAGTTTTTCCAGCGCGTATATGGCATCGGCTTTGGCATTCTGCTCGCCACTATTCTGGTTGAGATCGTGCTGATGTTTATGGGCGTCTCGCAGACCATCACCGACCTGATCGTGATCGTGGTGTTCGCCGGCTTTATTGGCTACGACACCTATGTTGCCACGACGGTGCCGCCCACGCTGCCCAATGCGGTGCTCATGGCGTCCAATCTGTTCGTGGACATTATCAACGTGTTCCTGCGCATCCTGAACATCCTCGGTCGTCGCGACTAGTGCCAAATTGCAGCGGTGCTTGCCGTGCGTGTAAATCGATGCGAAAGGCGGTCCTTCGGGGCCGTCTTTTTTGTACGCGGCGGGGTATCATGGATGGGAAAAGCCGATAGCGGCAGCGACAGGAAAGGTGACCACGTATGGCAGACGTCGACAACAGGAACCGTAACCGCAGGTCCAACCGAGCGGGTCAGCCCAATCCCAAGCGCGAGGCCCGTGCCAAGGCCGCCGAGCGCCATGTGGCGACTGTGTCCGAAGCGTTCG
>USOF01000355.1 GCA_900556285.1 uncultured Collinsella sp.
GAGATGCTCAGGAGTCTCGTGGGCTCGGAGATGTGTATAAGAGACAGGGGTAGAGGTGGTGGACGCAGTAGGCGTTGTCCCAGAAGATGCGGAAATCGGGCGCGGCCGTGGGCATCTCGACCAGGCGGCGCACAGTGTCCTCGCTAAAGGTGATGCCCGTGGGGTTGGAATACTTGGGCACGCACCAGATACCCTTGATGGAATCGTCGGCGGCAACGAGACGCTCGATCTCGTCCATGTCTGGGCCATTGTCGGTCATCGCGACGGGGACGTTCTCGATGCCCAGATCGGCGGTGATGCCAAAGTGGCGATCGTAGCCGGGAACGGGGCACAGGAACTTGACCTTCTTGCCGTCGTGGGCGGCCTCGTAGGCGTCCCAGGGCTCGCTGCCGCACGAACCGCAGCGCCAGAACATACCGGCGATATCGTGCTCGATCAAAAGGCTCGACGAACCCAGCACGAGTGTTTGCTCGGCGGGGCAGCCCAGGAACTCCCCTGCCAGTTTACGCGCCGAGGGAATGCCCTCGAAGCATCCGTAGTTGGAGCAATCGACGTTGCCGTCGTACAGATCGGCGTCGGCGTTGAGGATATCGAGCATGGGGCGCGAGATGTCCACCTGAGCGGGCGACGGCTTGCCGCGGGCCATATCGAGCGCCAGGCCCTTGGCCTTGACCTCGGCGACCTCGGCTTTGAGCGCCTCGATGGCGGCATCGAGTTCGGTGGTTTCCATCTTCTGGTAGATCGTCTGCATGGGGTGCGACCTTTCGCGAAGCGGTACGTTGCAGTTCGTCTAAGTATAGACCGCCACCGCCGCAACGTTATGAAGCCGTGATAGATTAAGTCCATCGCAATGAATTACGAATCGCCGCGCATGCCGGCGCGGGGCGCCCAAGGAGGCACTATGGAGTACGGATCGTTCCAGGCCGAGGAATTCGGCGACCTGCAGTGCCTGGTCGACGGGCTGTTTTACGACCACCACGCCATCGACCGCCTGGATCTGATCGTACAGGCCGAGATCTTGGACCTGGCGCCCGACCTCATGGAAATCGTCAACCTGCTACCGCCCGGCTATTACGATCGTCAGTCCCTTTGCGACCAGCTCAACTCCGCCTTGGCCGCCCACGGCTGGGGCGCCGTCTACGGCACCGTGGAATAAACCTAGTCATTTAAGAACGTCCCCAATGACTAAAACGCCGCTTGTGATGGTGTTCACAGGCGGCGTTTTCAAACTTGTATGTGCTTTTACTCGCCCTTGGGCGCGGGATGCTTGCAGACAACACTCATGTAGATCATGCCGAGCACGGCGGCGGTGACAGAACCGGCAAGGATGGCGGCCTTGGCAGCCAGAACCTCGAACTGAGCCGTCGGGAAGGCGAGGCCGCTGATGAGAATCGACATGGTAAAGCCGATACCGCCCAGAATGCCCACACCGGCGACCATATGCCAGTTGACGTTGTGCGGCAGCTCGGAAATCTTAAGCTTGACCAGCGCGAACGTCATGCCAAAGATGCCAATCGGCTTACCCAGCAGCATGCCAAAGTACACACCGAGCGTCACCGGATCGGTGAGCAGTGTGCTCATGTCCACGCCCACCAGGCGAACCTGTGCGTTCACGAACGCGAAAATCGGCAGGATCACAAAGTTGACCGGCGTGGAAATCAGGCGCTCCATGCGGATGAGCGGCGGGGTCACGCGGTGCATGACGCGCTCGACCTTGGTGGTCGAAAGGGTAAAGTCGTGCTGGCCCAGGATGTGCGCCTCGTCGTCGTAGCGGTCATCGAGCAGCGGCAGGCACTCGCCCAGCCAATCGGTGAGGCTATCGAGCTTGACGCCGCACTTGGCCGGGATGGTAAAGGCCAGGATGACGCCGGCGAGCGTAGCGTGCACGCCGCTCTTGAACATGCAGAACCACAGCAGCAGGCCCAGCACCGAGTACGGGGCAAGGCGATAATGCTGCGTCTTGTTGAGCCACACGAGCGTGCAGGTCACGAGCGCGGCGGCGCCCAGCCAAAACGGGCTGGGGCTCTGACCATAGAAGATGGCGATGGCGGCGATAGAGATCAGGTCGTCGGCGATGGCGAGTGTCGAGAAGAACACGCGCACGCCGTTGGGCACGCGGTTGCCC
>USOF01000356.1 GCA_900556285.1 uncultured Collinsella sp.
GTATAAGAGACAGGTACAGGGGTCGCCTCGTTCCTTCATCGTCCACAAGCAAGGGCCAGCGCACACAAAGAAACCACCCTGGGGCTCCGTGACCCTTAGGGTGGTTTGGACGATGAAGCGTATCGATTGCCGGCTATCGCCGGGTGGCATGAAAGCCGTGCTCGCGTTAGCGGGCGATGAGGTTGGCCGGTTGTTCCATAATCCAATCCAGCTCGGCATCCAGCTTGGGCAGGTGCTTGACGCGCAACTTGTCCGCCAATACGCCGCGCGCCATCACATGGGTCACCTCGCGTAGGGCCGAGAGGTCGTCAAGCGGGTTGCTCTTCACCGTGATGATGTCCGCCTCCTTGCCAACCTCGATGGTGCCGCAGATGTCGCCCAGTCCCAGCAGTTGGGCATTGACCTGCGTGGCGGTGTGCAGGGCGAACGCGTTGGAGACGTCGGCGTACTTGGCAAAGTAGGCGACCTCGCGCCACATGTCGTACTGGGTGACGTAGGGGCAGCTCGAGTCCGTGCCCAAGCCCACGGGAATGCCGGCGGCAAGGGCCTGCTTCGCGCTCTCGATAATGCCCGAGCACACAATGTCACCGTTGATTTTCTGCACTTCGGTGGAGTGGGTCTTTTCCGGATCGAGCAGCGTGAACGGCAGGGCGGGCGAGATAGTGCAGGTGACCGATGCGGGGCGTCCGGCAAGCTGCGCTCCGCTGCGAGAAAGATAGAGATCGCGAATCTCATCGTCCATGGGCGCGCCGTGTTCGATGGTATCGACGCCGGCTGCAAGAGCGATACGCACGCCTTCGGTGCTCTCCACGTGCGCCATGACGGGTATGCCGAGCTTGTGGGCGGCCTCGCAGGACGCTTGGGCGACCTCTGGAGACATGCGCACCACGCCGGGCTCGCCGGGCTCCGTCGCGTCGAAGACGCCTCCGGTGACAAAGAGCTTGATCACGTCTACGCCGCGCTGGGCGAGCGACTGCACCATGGAAGCGGCCTCCTGCGGGGTGTTGGCCACCTGCGCGAAGAGCCCTGCACCGTGTCCTCCGGGCACGGTGACGCCGGTGCCGGGTGAGACCAGACGCGGGCCGGGATATTTGCCGGCGTTGATGGCGTCGCGCACGTCCAGGTCGCACAGCAGCGGGTCGCCGGCGCCGCGCACGGTGGTGACACCGCTGGCCAGCTGCTGCTGGGCGCTGCTTTTGAGGATACGGCGGACGATGGCGCGGCCCACGGGGTTGTCGAGCTTCTTCATAAGGCTGCCCGCATCGCCTGCGGAGACCGGCTTGCCCGATCCGCACAGGTGCACGTGCATGTTGATGAGGCCGGGTAGCAGGTAGGCTCCGGCAAGGCCGATGACGCGCGCGCCGTCCTCGATGCGGGCGATGGCATCTGGGGCGATGCCCGTGATAACGCCGCGGTTGACGGTGACCGTCATGTTGGGACGAGGCTCCATGGAAGCGGTCCCGTCTAGAAGGGTGGCGTTGGTGAACGCGATGGAATTATTGGTTGCTGACATAACCTCACCTGCTTGTGCTCTGAAACCCTGCAGCCGCAGGCGGGTGCGGCTCGCGCGATTCGCCTGCGGATAATGAGGCAAGTGTACACCCGCGCGCGCAGGGAGGATGTGCGTACGGGGCGGGTGGCCGCACGGCGTCAGCGCGCGGGAAGGGCGCACGGGCCGCGCCCGGGTATCCGTTCGGTTATAGATCGATCTGCTGCTCCGTATTCGTTTCAGGGCGCAGCGCGGCTGCCAGGGCGTCGCGGCGCCTCTTATGGAGCGGCGTCAGCTTCAGCTCGTCCAAAGACGCGATAATCTGCAGGGCGCGGGCGCGGTCACCGTGAAGTTGCTCCCAGGTGCATTCGTCCAAAAGCCAGCTGGCGTATTCCAACGGGCTCTGCGCGCGGTCGACTCCATCGCGGATGAACGCGGCGTCCTGCAACGTCCATGCCGCGGGGTCCTTAAGTATGACTTGATAGCGGGCGCGCAGTTTGTCGAGCTCCTTGGCAAGGGGGCTGCCCGCCGACGCTTTGCGCCCAAGCTCATCCAAGCGCGACAGCGCGAGGGATTCTCCGGCGGAATCGCCCACGTCATGGCGGCACATGGTCTCGAT
>USOF01000357.1 GCA_900556285.1 uncultured Collinsella sp.
GTTAAGACTCGATGTAGTCTTTGAGCTTGCTGCTGCGGCTCGGGTGGCGAAGCTTGGCCAGGGTTTTGGACTCAATCTGGCGGATGCGCTCGCGCGTGACGCCAAACTCGCGGCCGACTTCCTCGAGCGTACGGGGATGTCCGTCGACAAGGCCAAAGCGCAGCTCGATAACCTTGCGCTCACGATCGGCAAGCGAGTCGAGCACCTGGGTGAGCTGCTCCTGCAGCATGGAGAAGCTGGCGGCATCGGGCGGAACGATAGCCTGGGAGTCCTCGATGAAGTCACCCAGCTGAGAATCCTCTTCCTCACCAATAGGCGTCTCCAGGGAGACGGGCTCCTGTGAGATCTTCTGAATCTCGCGAACGCGATCGGCACTCATGTCCATCTCGGCACCGATCTCCTCAGGGGTCGGGTCGCGACCCAGGTCCTGAAGGAGCTGGCGCTGCACGCGGACGAGCTTGTTGATGGTCTCGACCATATGCACGGGAATACGGATGGTACGGGCCTGATCGGCAATGGCGCGCGTAATGGCCTGACGGATCCACCACGTGGCGTACGTGGAGAACTTAAAGCCCTTCTGGTAGTCGAACTTCTCAACGGCGCGGATCAGACCGAGGTTGCCCTCCTGGATCAGGTCAAGGAACAGCATGCCGCGGCCGACATAGCGTTTGGCGATGGAGACGACCAGACGCAGGTTTGCGCTGATGAGTGCCTGCTTAGCTTCGAGGCCGACGTTCTCAATGCGCGTAAGACGACGCATCTCGGCACGCGTGAGCTCGAGCTCACCGGCATCGGCGGCCTCGAGCTTCTCGGTGGCCTCAAGACCGGCCTCGATCTTCATGGCCAGATCGACCTCTTCGGAGGCGGTCAGCAGGTCGACCTTGCCGATCTCTTTGAGGTACATACGAACCGGATCGCCGGTCAGCATCACCGTGGAGGCATCGATGCCACGCACGCGGGAGCGTGAACGGGACGTGCGCACGGTGCGCTTCTTCTTGCTCTTGGAAGAACCCATCTCGGCATCGGCCTGACGGGCCATCTTGAGCTCGTGATCGTCGAGCGAGCCGGAATCGTGCTCGTCGTCGTCATCGAAATCGTCGGTATCGGTATCGGTATCGTTATCGTCATCGTCGACGTCCATGGGGGCGTCGTCGTTACCGCTCGCGGAGATAATCTGGATGCCGCTGTTGCGCAGCGCGGAATACACCGCGGTGAGCTGCTCATCAGTTACATCGATATCCTTCAGGGCGACCTGAATCTCGTCCTCGGTTACCGAAGTCCTGTTTGAGCCGTTGCCCATGAGCTTTGCAACGTAGGATTCCAGCCCAGTACCCGTGCTCTCAGTCTTTTTTGGCACAGATTCTCCCTTCATAGTCCACAGGACTCAATACTTTAGCACACACATTGACGTCTATACCCAAAAAGAGGACTGGATATAGGCGAGAATACGCTGGTTGACCACAACATCTAGGCTTGTTCGGTGCCTGCGGCCTCCGGGCCGATCAAACGGAACGGGTCCGCCACACCGCCGATCGACTTTTGCAGTTCGCGTTGACGCTGCGAATCTTGCGCGGCCTGAACGGTCAGCGCGCGACGGGCCTCATCATCGAGCGAACGGTCCTGGCGCAGCTTGGCCTGTGCGGCACGCATGCGGCGTTTGATGGTGTAGAGCTCGAGCGTATCGAGCATAAACACGATGTTCGTCTCGGTGGGGTGCTTGCTCGTCGCCGAGATGCGCCCGACACTCACAAGCGTTGCCGCCTCGGGACACACCGAGCGCGCCGCATCCATGCAGGCTGCAGGATCGGTTCCCGGCGGCGTTGCCAGAACGGCCCACGCGATGGACTCGTGACGTGGGTCAACCCACTCGATGGAGCAGATGCGGTCGGCATACGTGCGGAACAGGTCGGGGTAGCTCGTGAGCATGGTCAGCAGCTCGCGCTCCCCTGCCAAGGACTTGCGCTCAAGATCGGTAAGAACCATCGGCGCCGCCGCAGCCGGTGCGTTCGAACCATCAGGCACAGGCACAGCGCCCATACCATCAGGCACATCGATCGGCGGAAGAT
>USOF01000358.1 GCA_900556285.1 uncultured Collinsella sp.
ATACGAGATGCTCAGGAGTCTCGTGGGCTCGGAGATGTGTATAAGAGACAGTGGGTGCCCTCATCGACTGTTCCAGCGTCCTTAACAACGAAGGATACCTGTACTCGGTACGACTGTGTGGGCTCCCTAAATAAACGCGACGGTTCACCCAGTTGCTCCGCAGGGGGCGGAATACCTACATCATAAAGCAGCACTTTGTGGATTCCAGTCTTGACATTACAAAAATCGTGTCGGACGATTACGGCGCCTTGGGCTCGAGCCGTCTGTGCGCTTGATCCTTTTGCGTTTGAGCTGCTGAATCGTTGTTTTGGAGCATGTTTTTATGCCGACGTCGTTGACCGAACTTTTTTCGCCCGCCTGCCATTTGTGTCCGCGCCGTTGCGGTGCGGCGCGCGATGAGGGCGCGCACGGCGTATGCGGTGCTAACGACACGCTCAAAGTGGCCCGCGCGGCGCTTCATATGTGGGAGGAGCCGCCTATCTCGGGCGAAGCCGGTTCGGGTACGATCTTCTTTAGCGGTTGCTCGCTCAAATGCGTCTATTGCCAGAACCACGAGATCTCGACGGGCAATTTTGGGCTTGAGATTTCGCCCGAGCGTCTGATCGAGATTATGTTGGAGCTGCAGGACCAGGGCGCCAACAATATTAACTTGGTAACGGCGACACACTACGCGCACCTGCTGCCGACTGCGATTGCTGCGGCACGGGCGCGTGGGCTGGCCATCCCGATCGTCTACAACACGAGTGGGTATGAGCGGGCGAGTGCCGTGGCGGCGCTCGGCGATCTGGTCGATGTGTGGCTTACCGACTTTAAATATGCCGATGCGGGCCTTGCGCAGTCGCTCTCTCATATTAAGGACTACCCGCGCGTGGCCGTGTCGGGCTTAGCGCAAATGGCGCGCGAGATTGAGCGCCGCGGGGGAGAGCTGGTGGACGAGGACGGGCTCATGAAGCGCGGCATGATCGTGCGCCATCTGGTACTGCCGGGACATGCAGACGATTCGTGTCGCGTGCTGGACCTGGTGTGGCAGACGGTAGGTGATGTGCCGATCTCGGTCATGAACCAGTACACGCCCAACGCCCTCATGTGCGAACAGGGCGGCGATCTGGCACGCGCCGTGACGCGCGAGGAGTACGAGCAGGTGCTCGACCATGCCGACGACCTGGGCTTTACGACGATGTTTTGGCAAGAGGGCGGCGCGGTAGACGAGAGCTTCACCCCAGCTTTCGACACCACCGGCGTCCTCACCAGCGCACAGCGCAGCTAATTTGAGACGGGGCTTTTTTGACTACTTTGGGGCCCCGTCCCAAAATGACTGCGTATTGGGCGTTGACAGTTGACGAGCCGTAGGTAAAATATCAACTTGTCCTGGGGACGTAGCTCAGTTGGGAGAGCGCTGCCGTCGCATGGCAGAGGCCGAGGGTTCGACTCCCTTCGTCTCCACCCAATGACTTGGTAAAAGAGGATCTCAAAAGAGGTCCTCTTTTTTTCATTTTGCGCCCGCAATCGCCGCGGCGGTCTTGCCGCCCATGCCCGTTATTCATGTTCGATATAACGCTATCTGCGGAAAAGCCATAATCGTATTCATGCAAAAACAGGGCTGGAAAACCGTCCCCCTTTGGGATGGCAGCTGAGCGCCGCGAAGTGTTTATCGCTTTCGCGTTATGCCAGGTAGCGGCCGGTCGTGCTTTTAGGGCAGGCCGCGATGCTCGCCGGCGTGCCGCACGCGACGATGCGACCGCCCTCCTCGCCGCCGCCGGGATCACCGACGGCGAGTTGCTGCTCACGGACTGCCCCTTTGAGGAGCTTGACGCCGTGATCGCCAAAATGCGCCAGATGGGCATGGAAATCGAACCCACCGCCGACGGCGTGCTGGCACGCCGCTCCTGCGCCCTGCGCGGGGTGGACGTGACCACGCAGCACTTCCCCGGCTTCCCGACGGACATGCAGGCGCAGATCATGTCCCTCATGTGCCTTTCCGAAGGTTCCGGGGTCATCAGCGAAACCATTTTTGAAAACCGGTTCATGCACGTGCAGGAGCTCGTCCGCATGGGCGCGGATATCCG
>USOF01000359.1 GCA_900556285.1 uncultured Collinsella sp.
GTCGAGGGGGCTGAGGACAGCATGGAACTCGGCGAGGGCGATCTTTCGGCGCTCGACGTGTCCAAGGACGATATCGTGATCGGCCTTGCTGCAAGCGGGCGCACCCCATACGTTATAGGGGGGGCTCAGATACGCGCGGTCCGTGAGGTGCAAGACGATCGCTATTGCGTGTAACGCCGATTCGGCGATAGGGCGCGAGGCGGACTTGGCGATCGAGCCCGTGCCGGGGCCGGAGGTTTTGACCGGCTCCACGCGCCTCAAGGCGGGAACCGCCCAGAAGCTCGTTTTGAACATGATTTCCACCGGGAGCATGGTCCGCATCGGGAAGGCCTACCAAAATCTCATGGTCGATGTGCAAGCGACAAACGAGAAGCTGGTCGCCCGTTCCCGCAACATCGTGGCCGAGGCGTGCGGTTGCACGGTGGAGCAGGCGATGGAGGCGCTCGATCGAGCGGGAGGGCGCGTAAAGACCGCTATCGTCTCAATCTTGCTGGATTGCGATGTCGATACCGCTCGCGCTCGCCTCGAGGAGTCTCGAGGACACGTTCGGGACGCCATCTCGTAGAGGGGCGTTGCGGAAGCCGGCTCCAAAGCGGGTCGGGACATGATGACTGTTCAATTTGATCGAGGAGGTTCGAAGATGACTGATAAGGAACTCGCCCAACGGTTGCTGGAGCTGTTGGGGGGGGCACGGAGAACGTGCTATCAAATGCCGCCTGCATGACAAGGCTCCGCGTGGGCGTCAAGGATGTATCGAAGGTGGACGTGGCGGGAATCAAGGCCACCGACGGGGTTATGGGCTTGGTTGAGGACCAGACCATGCAGGTTGTACTGGGTCCCGGCAAGGTCAACAAGGTGCTCGAGGAATTCTCTAAGCTCACTGGCATCGCTAAGGGGGCTGTCGACGATGATTTGCTGGTGGCGGCTGCGGAGAATAAGGCAAATCAGAAAGCTAAATATAGCGATAAGCCGGTTCAGCGTTTCATGAAGAAGATCGCAAACGTCTTCGTCGCCTTGCTGCCCGGCATCATCGCCGCCGGTCTTATTAACGGCATCTGCAACGTCATCAACGTCTCGAGCGGGAACGCCTTTGCCGATGTCTGGTGGTATCAGGGCATTCGCTCCATGGGCTGGGCGCTGTTCGCGTACCTGCCCATCCTGGTTGGTTATAACGCCGCCAGGGAGTTCGGGGGCTCCGCGTCCCTGGGCGGTATCGCAGGCATGATGTGCATCGCAAACAGCGCCATGCCGCTTCTCGCCTCGGGCGCGGCGGACCCGGCGCAGGCGATTCTGCTCCCGTTGACCAACGCCGCATATAATCCCGCTGCGGGCGGAATGATCGCGGCGCTCATAGCCGGAGCCTTCTTCGCGTATCTCGAGAAGAATATCCGCAAGATTATGCCCAGCGTGCTCGATACCTTCATCACGCCGCTGCTCGTCCTTATCATTGGCGCCTTTGCCATGATGCTGATCATCCAGCCCGTCGGCGCGTGGCTGACCACGGGCATCTTCACCGTGCTGAACTTAGTGTATGAGAAGATGGGTCTTGTTGGTGGCTACATCCTGTCCGCCGGCTTCCTGCCCCTGGTTTCTGTCGGTTTGCATCAAGCCCTTACGCCAATCCACGCCCTTCTGAACGACCCCAATGGCGCTACGCAGGGAGTCAACTACCTTCTTCCCATCCTGATGATGGCGGGCGGCGGCCAGGTGGGCGCTGGCTTGGCTCTGTATCTTAAGACTCGCAATAAGAAGCTTAAGAAGTTCATCGCGGAGTCTATCCCCGTCGGCATCCTCGGCGTTGGCGAGCCCCTTATGTACGCCGTGACCCTGCCTTTGATGCGGCCGTTCGTTACCGCATGCCTTGGTGCGGGCTTCGGCGGTATCCTGGCGGCCCTGTTCCATGTTGGCACGGTGTCCCAGGGCGTATCCGGTTTGTTCGGACTTCTGATTGTCGTGCCGGGGCAGCAGCTCTTCTATGTGCTTGCGATGCTCGCGGCATATGCAGGCGGCTTCGTTCTCACATGGCTGTCTCTTATACACATCTGACGCTGCCGACGATCTT
>USOF01000360.1 GCA_900556285.1 uncultured Collinsella sp.
CGGCATACGAGATGCTCAGGAGTCTCGTGGGCTCGGAGATATGTATAAGAGACAGGTTTGACATCAAGCAGAAGCGCCGCGCCCGCATCAGCGTCTACGCCGACGAAGTGCCCGGCAGCGAGTACCACGAGGGCTGCAAGAACATCTGGACCGTGCCGTGCGACATCGCCATGCCGTGCGCGTCCCAGAACGAGATGGATCTCGAGGGCGCGAAGGCCGTCATCAAAAACGGCGCCATGGCCGTGTTCGAAGGCGCGAACATGCCGCTGACCCCCGAGGCCATCAACGCGGTCATCGAGGCCGGCCTGCTCTACACGCCGGGCAAGGCTTCCAACGCCGGCGGCGTGGCCACCTCCGGCCTGGAGATGAGCCAGAATGCCGAGCACCTGTCCTGGACCTTCGAGGAGGTCGACGGCAAGCTCGAGCAGCTCATGCGCGGCATGTTCCACAACGTGGACAACACCGCCAAGGAGTATGGCCAGGAGGGCAACTTTGTCATGGGCGCCAACATCGCCGGCTTCCTGAAGGTCGCCGACGCCATGCTCGCCCAGGGCGTCTGCTAAATCTTTGCTTGACATAGCATGTGATGAGGCTCCCAGTCATCTTGGCTGGGAGCCTTTTTTGATCCGCATACGACGGAGGAAAACGGATCATTTTGTCCCGACACGAGCTGTGCGCTCACGTTTGGTACACTTAAAGATACTGGACAAGTGGAGAGATGGGGGAGAACGTGCTCAAGTTCGGTACCTACGTCCGTGTTGGAAACGCGGCCGAAGCCTATGAGCTCTTACAGAAGAACCGCAACAACAAGATTGTGGGCGGCGGCATTTGGATGCGCCTGGGTTCGCGTCGAGTGGCGACGGCGATTGACCTTTCGGCCTGCGGGCTCGATCAAATCGAGGAGACCGAGACCGAGTTTCGCATCGGTGCCATGTGTACCCTGCGCCAGCTCGAGCGCCATGCCGAGCTCAACGCACTTGTCAACCATGTCTTTGAGTTCGCCGTCCACGATATCGTGGGCGTGCAGCTGCGTAACACCGCCACGGTGGGCGGCAGCATCTATGGTCGCTTTGGCTTCTCTGACGTGCTCTCGGCGTTCCTGGCGCTCGATTCGTATGTTGAGCTGACGGGCGCCGGCCGCGTGCCGCTCGCCGAGTTCGTCGACATGGGCTACGTGCGCGACGTTATTGAGCATGTCGTGGTCGTCAAGCACGATTACCGTGCGAGCTACGAGGCCGTGCGCAAGGCCGCGACGGACTTCCCCTCACTGAACGTCACCGCCGCCTGGTGGGACAACAGCTGGCATGTCACCGTGGGTGCCCGCCCGCTGCGCGCGACCCTGCTGCAGGGCGAGGTATGTGGCCTTACCGCCGAGCAGCCTTCCGAGGATGAGCTTCGCGCCCTGGCCGCATCCGTGCGTGCCCTGAGCTACGGCACCAACATGTGGGGCTCGGCTGACTACCGCCGCCGCATCTCTGCCCCGCTTGCCGTCCAGGCTGTGCGCCGCGCCGCCGGCATCGAGCTTTCGGCCGCGCTTGCCCGCGAGCTCGAGACCGTGCAGACACCTAAGTTTGCCACGGACGAGTATTCCTGCCGCCGCGTGCCCGGCGTCGATTCTAGCGAGGTACGCTAATGGCTGCCAAACTCATCGATCTCTCCTTTACGCTCAACGGCCGCAAGGTCAAGGTTCAGATTGCCCCCGACACCATGCTCTTTGCGCTGTTGCGCGAGCAGGGCTGCGCGTCGGTGCGCTGCGCCTGCGAGACCACCAACTGCGGCCTGTGCACGGTGTGGCTCGACGGCGATCCGGCGTTGAGCTGCTCGGTTCCCGCAGCCCGCGTCGAGGGCCGCTCCATCACCACGCTCGAGGGCCTCAAGGCCGAGTCCGAGGCGCTCGCCCGCGCAATGGCTGCCGAAGGTGCCGAGCAGTGCGGTTTTTGCGCCCCCGGCCTCATCATGAACGTTCTGGCGCTTGCCCGCGCCGCCAAGGAGGACCCGAGCCTCGTCGCCACGCGCGAGGAGCTCTCACGCCAGCTCGCCGGCAACCTCTGCCGC
>USOF01000361.1 GCA_900556285.1 uncultured Collinsella sp.
CGCGGTTGAGTTTTTCGTTGGAGCGCGCCTTCTCGACGGTAAACTTGCCGGCCTGCTCGTCATAGGAGCTATTGGCCTCGAACGTGCCCGAACGGCCCTCGTTAAACTCGTCGATGGCGGCGCCCAGATCCTTCTCAAACTTCTTTTGGTCAAAGGTGTCGGAGAGCATGGACAGGTCGACGTCTTGATCAAGATCGACTTCGTTGGAGGTAGCGGTTGTTTTGGTTTTGCCGCTTAAGGATTCCACAAGGCGGACCGGCCATACAAAGGCTTCGTTGTGGCTGATGATCACTTTTGCGGCAGCCTCTCCGTCGACGATGGGTTCATCGGACTCGGGCTGATAGGTCCAGCTAAAGTCATCGCCTGTCACGGTGAGCTTATAGTGCTTCCATGCCGAGTTGACCTTGGTGGCGGCAGACGAAGCGTTGGAGAACGAGACGTCGACGCCGGCAATGGTGGTGTTGGGGTAGGCTAGCTGCGAAAACGCTACGATTCCTACGATATAGACAATGACGATAAGACCCAAGACGACAAAGAGCGTCGTCTTTTTGCCCGACTTACTGTTCTCGGCGGACTTGCGCGCGGGGCCGCGATCGCCTCGGGCGTGCGTGGGGGGCTGCTTGGGCGCATTGCCGTTTGCCTGGCGCTGCTGTCGCTGTTGGTTTGGGCGTTGGAAAGCGTTTGCAGCACCACGCTGTTGACCGTGGCTCGGCGCGATAGGACGCGGTGACTGAACGCCGCCGGTGTGCCTGCTCGGCTGCTGCGGATCGGGAATCAGTTGAGTTCGATCGTTTTGCGACATCGTATGCATATCCTTCGAATTTCGCCTTATGGCTCATCGTGTTTTTACTGGGCTTGCATTATAGCGATTGCCCTGCTGTTTGTGGTACGGAAACGGTGGCATTCAAAAGAGGTGGGACATTTGTCCCACCTTTGAGTCATTCTTTGCCGTTATCCGCACACGCCGCATTTTGCACAGGCCGAAAGTGCGGCCGGAGCCTGCGCGATGCCGCCCTTTGCCGTCTCGCGCAGCGTGGCCGGCAACGCGTGACCCACCGAGAGCATGACATGTGCCATCTGGTCAAACGGCACCAAGCTCTTAATGCCGGCGAGGGCGAGTTGTGCCGAGCTAAAGGCCGCTGCCACGCCGATGGCGTTGCGGTTTTGGCAGGGCACCTCCACGAGGCCACCGACGGGGTCACAAACGAGGCCCAGCAGGTTACTTAGCGCGATGGAACTGGCGTCGAGAGCCTGCTCGGGCGTGCCGCCGAGCATCTGCACCAGCGCGGCGGCTGCCATGGCGGCGGCGCTTCCGACTTCGGCTTGGCAGCCGCCCTCGGCGCCGGCAACGCAGGCGCTTGTGGTGAGGTTGAGGCCGATGGCGGCTGCGCAGTAGAGCGCGTCCATGACCTGCTCGTCGTCGAGCTGAAGGTGATCGGCGAGCGCTAGCACGCAGCCGGGCACAACACCCGCGGAGCCGGCTGTGGGGGCGGCGACGATCACGCCCATGGTAGCGGAGCGCTCGAGCACGGCCATGGCGCGGGCAACGGCGTCGGTCTGGACGGCGCCCATCAGGCTTGCACTGAAATCGTTGCGGCGGGTTGCTTCGACGAGCTTGGCCTCGCCGCCGATAAGTCCGCCGAGCGAGCGCTGTGGATTTGCGATAGGGGTCGTGGTCTCCTCGCGCATGACGTCGAGCACGCGGCGCATGGCGGCGACGGCGTGGGCCTCACCGGTCAGACGTGCCTCGCGCACGGCCATAACGGCGCCGATATTCAGGCCGAGCTCGGCGCACGCATCGAGCAGCTGCTCGCCGTCGTCGAAGATTTCCTTGGCCGAGACGCCGGGGGAAAGCGACGAGGCCGAGCCCGGGAGCTCGATGAACGTTGCGTAATCGACATTGTCGAGCTTGCGCAGCATGGGGACGACGGTGTCGTCGGGTGCGCCGTCGGTCTCAAAGACGGAGTAGGCCTGGCCGCCCACTTCGGTGCGGTAGGTGCGGCAGAAGGCGATGTTCACGTGTGCGTAGGCGAGCAGGTTCGTGAGTGCGGCGA
>USOF01000362.1 GCA_900556285.1 uncultured Collinsella sp.
AACACTGTCCGATACGGTTGGATCTACGCCGTCCGAGACGACGCTGGTACAGCCCGTTGATTATCGCGGCGATGGTTATGGCTCTATGCAGGAGTGGAACGCCTCGATGGAGGCCAAGCGCGATTCCCTTGAAATGCGCGCTCAGATTATCCTAAACATGTATGGTGACTATGCCACCGATGACGAGCGCGCTGTGCTGCAGGGTTGTATCGATGGTGCGGGCAGCCTTTTGACGATGGGGGAGGTCGACGGGAAGTCGACCGAGCTCGATGAGCTGCGCACTGCGCTTGAGAATGCCAAGCGCGAAGCGCTCGAGGCCGCTGCCGCCGAGGCGGAGGCTGCCGAGGCCGCCCAGGCTTCGTACTACAACGCCGGTTACACTCCGTCCTACGCGTCTGCCGCGTCCTACGCGAACGGATCGGGCCTGACGCGCTCTGCGGGTGTCAATAACTACAACGGGCGCCGTGAGACCTATTACAGCAGCAATGTGCTTTATCACTATCGCACGGGCGAATGGACTCAGGATTCTGAGGGCTTCTGGCGCGATTCCGACGGCTATTACGTTGTTGCCGCGGGCGATATGGCCCAGGGCTCGACCTTTACGGGCTCCAAGGGTGATTGCAAGGTCTATGACTCCGGCTGCGCTGCCGGAACCACCGACTACTACACCGGTTGGTAGTTTTTCTGTATCACGGATATTTGGCGGACGGGCGTCTTTACCGAGCTTTAGGGCAACGTAAGGACGCCCGTTCTATGTATACGCTTGAGCTAACAGAGCCCTTACCGTGACGGTACGTCGCGCATATGGGCGCGGGGCACACTAGTTCATGAGAAATAAGGTCTTTCTCGTGGAGGAAGTGGTCTTGTGAACGCTCGAGATATCGCCGTTGCCGCCGTTGCATTGACGCTTGGTTGCCTTGGTCCTACGGCCGCGCTCGTCGCGGGCATGCAGGGGTCTTGTGGGGCTGCTCCTATCGTGGTCGGCGCGCTGATCGCGGCCGCGCTGCTGGGAAGTGCAGGTGTAGTCCTTTGTCGCGACGATGAGGACCAGGCGTCGGAGTCGCAGCTCTAACCGTTGTGAAGCTGATTTTTGGCCAAAGATGAAAAAGGAAGCCGCCGCGAGGGGAGTGCCCCTTGCGGCGGCTTTGCCATTGGATCTGCTGGCTACAGTATGCCGAGCACTACCAGCTGCTTTCTATTTCGCGAATCCTCTGGTAGAGCCAATCGTTTTGCGGCACTTGGATATCGTGTTTGGCGGCCAGGCGGCAAATGGTGCCCGCGAACTCCTCGACTTCGGTTTTTCGTTGTGCGATGCGGTCCTGCGCCATCGAGGGCATACCGGCGGGGTCGATTCCCTCGATGAGGTGCACCATTTGCGTCAGGTCTGCCTCGGTCAGCTCAACGCCCTCGGCGTTGGCAACCGCAAGCGTCTCGCTCATGGCGGAGACAAAACAGCGGCGCTGCTCGGAGCCAGGCTCCGTGGCGCTTCCGTAGGTCCCGCCGTAGGCCATGCAGGTCTGGTTGATGCCGTCGTTGAGCATGAGTTTGGCCCACATGCGGTGCGCAATGTCGCTCTCGACGGTATGGGCGATGCCGCAGCGCGTATAGAGCTCGTCGATGGCGGTAACGGTTGCGGGCTTGGTGCCCGCTGCCGCGCCAAAGCGAATCTCGCCCGCATTGGTAAAGGTGAGCTCTCCGTTGAGGAACACGGCGTCCATGCCTTGGCAGATACCCAGGACGGTGTGCTCCCAGCCAAAGCGCTCGGCAATCTTTTGCTCGCTCGTAATGCCGTTGCACAGCGAGGCGATGAGCGTGTTGGGTCCCACGACACGCTCCATAGTCTTGAGTGCTTGGTCGAGACCGGTGGTCTTGACCGTCAGGATGACCAGATCGGCGGGCGCTGCCTCGCTGGCGCGGACGGACGTGAGATCGCAAGGCTTTCCGTTGACGGTGAGCGCATCGCCCGCGTGACGCTGCATGTCGGGCTCGGCACCTTCCGTCCGGTTAAGGCAGAAGAGATCACCGATCATGTAATGCACTCGGAGTATTAT
>USOF01000363.1 GCA_900556285.1 uncultured Collinsella sp.
GGCGGGGCGTCGCGTGAATGCGCGCCGTGTGGCGGCGGGGGAGCGTGCCTATTCCATCACGCCGTTTGACCTGCTGACGGCTGCCGCACTTGTAGTGTTTGCCGAGGCCGCGGTGGATGTTGCCGTGCTCGAGGTTGGCATGGGCGGGCGTTGGGACGCTACGAGTGCGACTGATCCCGTCGCCGTTGCCATTACGGGCATCGGGCTCGATCACACACGTATTTTGGGCGACACGCTCGAGGCCATTGCGGGGGAGAAGGCTGCGGTTATCAAACCCGGGCGCTTGGTTGTGCTGGGCGAGGGCACGCATGAGGCGAGTGTTCAGCGCGTGATGGATGCCCGTTGTCGCGAGTGCGGCATAGTGCCGCTGGCGGTGAACCATGCCACGACCAAGGTGCCGGAGCACGTGGGCGACACGGTTGAGTTTAGCTGCACCACGCCGCGTGCAATCTATACGTCGAGCATGGTCAAGCCGGCCTATCAGCCGCAGAATGCCGCGTGCGCGATTATGCTTTGCGAGGGGTATTTGGGTCGCGAACTCGATCATGACAAGCTCGATGCATCGCTTATGGGTTGCCCCACACCGGGTCGTTTTGATGTGCTGGGAACTGATCCGCTCAAGTTGATCGACGCCTGCCATAACCCTCAGAGCTGCGAGAACTTTGTGAGCGCGCTGGACGAGATCGATCCGTGCGTGGAGAATCGCCCCACGCTGTTGTGTGCCGCGCTGGCCGATAAGGACGTGGCGGGCATCGTTGACGTGCTGATCCCGTCCTTTCCGCGCGTGGTTGTGACCCAGACCGATTCCGATCGCGCCCTACCGGTAGAAGAACTCGCCGCACTTGTGGATGCTGACAAGCTTATTGGCGTGTACCCCAGCGTGTCCGAGGCCCTCGCGGCCTTCGATGCCGCGGGCGAGTCCTTCGTTGCCGCCGGCACCATCACCCTAGCCGGCGAAGTAGCGGGCCTGCTCCGCTAACCCATCCCCTCATCAGTTGCGGTGAAATAGTTCCTGTTTTTGGGTTCTAGCAGCCCGTCCAGGAACTATTCCACCGCAACTTAGTTTGGGGGCTTGGGGACTAGGCTAGTCTAGGCGGACCGGATCGTGGGGGTAGGCGTTGAGAATCTCGACGCCGAACTCGGTAACTAGGGCCAGGTCCTCGATGCGGACGCCGGTGCGGCCGGGGAGGTAGATACCCGGCTCGATGGAGAAGGTCATGCCCGGCTCGACAACCTGCTCGTTGACGAGCGAGACGTCGCCCAGTTCGTGATCCTGTAGGCCGATCGAGTGACCCAGGCGATGCGTAAAGTACTGCCCATAGCCAGCATTCTCAATCACGTCGCGTGCGGCGCGGTCCAGGTCGCACATGCGCACGCCCGGTGCGATGAGTGCTTCGGCGGCCTCGTTGGCGCGGCGCACGATATCGTAGATGCGTGCCGTCTCTTCGTCCGGCTCGCCCCAAAAGAACGTGCGCGTCATGTCCGAGCAGTAGTTGCGGCGGCGTCCGCCAATGTCGAACAACACCACGTCGCCACGCTTGAGCACGGTGTCGTCTGGTTCGTGGTGCGGGTCGCCGGCGTTAGCGCCAAAGCTCACGATAGGCGAAAAACTAAAGCCCTCGCAGCCGTGCTTGCGATACAAGCCGAGCATCTGGTCGGCAATCTCGCGTTCCGTCACGCCTTCGTGGATGAGTTTGATCGCGTCGGCCATCACGGCGTCGTTGGCGGCCGAGGACGCGCGCATGAGCTCCTGCTCGGCTTCGTCCTTGTGGGTGCGTGCGGCGGTGACGGCAAAGTCGCCCAGGAAGAACTCGCTCGCGGCGTGGCGCTCCATGAGCGGCATCAAAAAGCCGGAGCGCATGACGGTATCGATGCCGAGCGGTTTGGTCGGATCGATCTCGCGAGCGATGGCGTCAGCCACGACGTCGGTATCGGTGTGGTAGGCAACGCGGGCATTGTCATACTCGGGCAGCTGATGCAGCGCGTTGACCAGGATCACGGGCTCGGCATTGCGCGCGAGCAGCACGCCGCAAAAACGCTCGAACATATC
>USOF01000364.1 GCA_900556285.1 uncultured Collinsella sp.
GCCAAACGCCGGGCGCGTCTGCTGCAGCAGACCCGTCTCCGCATCCATAGAAAGCACCGTGCAATCGGCCGTAAGACCCGTCTGCAAGCGCACGGCCACACCGGGCGCCAGCTCGCGACCAAAGGCGGTCGCGCCGTACAGAATGGCCTCGGGCTTGCGCTCGGCTACCAAATCGCAGATCAAGCGAGCGTAGACCTCCGCGTCGTTCTGACGCAGGCGCTCGTCACGACAGACCAGAACTTCGTCCGCACCGGCGCAAATCAGATGCTCAAGGTCCCCGAGTGAGCCCTCGGGGCTCATGCCGACCAGTGCCACCAGACGGCAGCCGCGGGCATCGGCAAGCTCGCGCCCCTTGCCCATGAGCTCGAAGGCCACGGATGCAACGGCATCGTGCTCGTCAGTCTGCACGAAGATCCAGATGTCTCGATATGCGTCAAGGTCTGTCGCGCCGGCGGCCTCGTCGCGCTCAATCGAGATGGCGTTGACGGGGCAGGCGTCGACGCACCCACCGCACAGGATACAGCCGTCGGTTACGCGGGCACAGCGATTGGGGCGCTCACCCTCCACCACAATGCCGCCCGAGGCGCAGGCGCGAACGCAGCGACCGCAGCCGATACAGGCTTCGCTATCGATAATCAGCCCGCTCATCTATGCCATCCCCTCGATAATCTTGGCAAGTTTTACCGCCTGCTCGGACGCCGTTCCCTCAACGGCCTCGCACGTTTGGTCACGGTCGGGCACAAACGAGCGCACGACCTGCGTCGGTGATCCGGCAAGGCCGCAACGCGAGGGATCGGCGTTTACGTCGGCAGCGCTGGCCACACGCACGTCTGCATCCTCGGCCGCGCGAATACCGGCAATACTCGGCATGCGCAGCTGGCCAATCTCCTTGGCGGTCGTCATCGCACACGGCATCTCCAGGTACACCGTCTCCTCGCCGGCATCGCAGCCGTGGACGAGCGCCAGCGAGCCACACGTCGTAAATCCCGCGCTCTGCACACAGCTCACGTCGGTCACGCAGGGGACCCCAAAGGCGCCGGCCAGCTCGGGGCCGATCTGGGCCGTATCGCCGTCCACTGCCATCTTGCCGCAGATGAGCAGGTCAAAGTCCTCATCGAGTGCCTCGATGCCGCATTTGAGGGCATAGGTGGTGGCTAGGGTATCGGCGCCCGCAAAGGCTCGGTCGGTCAGCAGCAGCGCGTCGTCGGCACCGCGGGCGATGCAGTCGCGCAGCAGCGATTCGGTCGCGGGGATGCCCATCGACACCACCGTCACACGCACGTCCATGCCAAAGCCGATAAAGTCGTCCTTCAGCGCTAGCGCACATTCGAGAGCACTTGCATCGAAGGGATTAATGACCGCCTGCTTGCCATCACGCACGATAGTATTGGTCTTGGGGTCCATCTTGACCTCGGTGCTTCCGGGCACCGCCTTGACGCACACCACCATATGGAAATCACTCATCTTCACGCGCCCCCTTTCTGGACGAGTTCATCCAAGAGCTTCTCCGTAAACAGGTTGCCGCGACCCAGCTGGCCGGCAGGATCGAGCTGGAGTTTGAGACGCGCCGACTCGGCCATGGCCTCGTGGCCGTACATCGTCTCCAAGAAGCCCGCCTTGATCTTGCCGACGCCGTGTTCGGCAGAAACGGCACCGCCCATGGCCGTGACCTCGGAAGCCCACTGGGCTAAGAGCTCTCCACCACGACGGCAGTCTTGCGCATCGCGCGGCAGGATGTTCACATGCAGATGGTTGTTCCCGATGTGTCCCCAGGCAGCAGACTCAAGCCCGCTTTCGGCCAGCGTGCGGCGATAGAGGGCCACGACATCGGCAAGGCGTGCATTGGGCACCGACATATCCGATCCCAGCTTGGTAATGGTGGGGTCGGTGCGGCGACGCTCGTCAATGAGCATGTTGACGCTCTCGGGCACCGCGTGGCGGAAGAACCGCTGGCACTCGCGATCGACTTCGGTGCGGGCGACCCATGTCGCATCGTCGCGGCCGCCCGCAAGCTCCAGCACCCATCCCAGGTGGTACAGCTC
>USOF01000365.1 GCA_900556285.1 uncultured Collinsella sp.
GATGTTTGCCTCGGGATAGGCGGCGGCGAGCTTCTCAACGGCCGCGTCGGCGGTTTCCTGACGCGAGCCAAAGACGGTGACGGCGGCGCCTTCCTCGATAAAACGGCAGGCGATGGCATAGCCGATACCGCGCGTGCCTCCGGTGATGATTGCTTTCTTGCCCTCGAGCAACATGGTGCCTCCATTCTTCGGGGGTGGACATACGCAGCACAGCATAACGGCGCGCAAAATCAACTTCGTTCGCATATCGGTAAACGGCACCCTCGGTTGTCAGCGAATGGCCAAGTTGTTCAAACTTTTGCTTGATGAACGTCAAACAAAGGGGCTCCCATCCAAACGGACGGGAGCCCCTCAGGTGCTATGTTGTGTGCCAAGGACTGGACTAGTTGGCCATGACGCCTTCGGTCCAGGCCTCAACGTCCTCGATGCGCAGGACGTTGGCGACCTCGGCCACGCAGTCGACGCTGGCAAGCTCGGCGGCGGCAGCCTGGACGTCCTTCTCGAGCGCGCGGTGCGTCAGGAAGATGACCGAGCAGGCATCGCTGACGCCTGACTTGCCGTCCTCGACCTGGTTGATGAGCGAGATCGAGATGTTGTGCTTGGCAAAGATGTCGACCGTCTCGGACAGGGCGCCCACGCGGTCGGCGACCTTCAGGCGCACATAGTACTTGGTCTGGAGCTCGTCCATGGGCTTAAAGGCGAGGTTGTGGCCATAGGGCTCAATCTCGGGCAGCGGAGCCACGCCGCGGCTGATCTGCTCGGAGAGCGATAGGATATCGCCCACGACGGCGCTCGCGGTGGGGAAGGAGCCTGCGCCAGCGCCGTAGAACATGGTCTCGCCCACGGCGTCACCCACCACGTAGACGGCGTTCATGGCGCCGTTGACCTTGGCGAGCATATGGTCTGCCGGGATGAGCGTGGGATGCACGCGGACGTCGACGCCGGCGTCGGTGTTGCGTGCGATGCCCAGCAGCTTGATGGTGTAGCCGAGCTCGCGGGCCTGGGCAATGTCCTCGGCGCCGATGGTACGGATACCCTGTTGGTAGACATCGTCGGTGGTCACGCGGGTGCCAAAGCCGATGGAAGCGAGGATTGCCGTCTTGCTGGCGGCGTCGAAGCCGTCGACGTCGGCGGACGGGTCGGCCTCGGCATAGCCCTTGGCCTGCGCGTCGGCAAGCACATCGGCGTAATCGGCGCCCTCGGCGTCCATGCGCGACAGGATATAGTTGGTGGTACCGTTGAGAATGCCGGCGATGGTCAGGATCTTGTTGCCCACCAGGTCGTGCTCGAGCGTGCTGACAATGGGGATGCCACCGCCGCAGCTGGCCTCGCACTTAATCTGCACGCCGCACGCGCGCGCCTTCTCGGCGAGCGTCTCGACATGACGGCCCAGCAGGGCCTTGTTGGCAGAGACGACATGCTTGCCGTTCTCGAAGGCGGTGGTGAAGATTTCGGTCGCGGGGTGCTCGCCGCCGATGAGCTCGACGACGATATCGACGGCGGGGTCGGTGACGACGTCGTGCCAGTCGCTCGTAAAGGCCTCGCGCTCAATACCGGCGGCTTCGGCCTGCTCCCAGGCAAGCGCGCAGGCGCGGGTCAGCTTAAGGTCGATGCCGTAGGCTGCCAGGTACTCATCGTGGTGGCTCTTGATCAGACGGGCCACGCCGCCGCCGACGGTTCCCAGACCGATGAGGCCGACGTTCACGGTGCGCAGGGGTTCGCTCATAGATAGCTCCTTCGTGCATCTCATGGATGGATTAACCGCTTAAAGGTTGAGTGCATTCTAGCGTGAACCGAGGGCGCGTGCTCGCCAGGCAACAGGAGTCGCACAAAACGCTACCCCCGAAACGCTGCGGAAACATTGGAAACATGCTCGCTACAAACGGAACTCCGTAACAAACTGTCAACGTTTGCGCCATAAGGTTTGCCCCGTACCGCAAGACGGCCGCACTGCGGCCAGCGAAAAAGGGGGACACCATGTTCCTGTCTCTTATACACATCTGACGCTGCCGACGATCTTAC
>USOF01000366.1 GCA_900556285.1 uncultured Collinsella sp.
GCCTCGAAGCGCGGGCGCATGAACTCCGCATGCTTCTTCATGTGGGAGCGAACCGCGTCCAGGTTGGGCAGGAAGCGCACATGGCGCAGCTGGTTCATCTTATCGGCACTGATAAGGCCCATCTTGAGGAACGCGGAGACCTCGGCGATGACCGCAGGCGACGCACCGACGAAAGCGACGCCGGAACCAGGGAAGGTGATCTTGGAAGTGGAGACAAAGGCGACCACACGGTCCTCGTTCTCGGTGCCGCGGGTGTAATCGAAGATGTTGGCGAGGTCATCGGTCTCGTCATAGAGGTCGTGCACGCAATAGGCGTTATCCCAGAAGATGCGGAAGTCCGGGGCGGCCGTCTTCATGGTCGCAAGACGGCGGACGGTCTTCTCGGAATAAGTCTCGCCCGTGGGATTGGAATACTTGGGAACGCACCACATGCCCTTGATGCTGGCGTCGCTTGCAACCATGGCCTCGACCACGTCCATATCCGGACCCTCGCCGGTCATGGGAACGGGAACGTTTTCGATGCCAAGGTCGGCCGTGATGCCAAAATGGCGGTCGTAGCCGGGAGCGGGGCACAGGAACTTGACGGTCTCGCCGTTATGCTTGGCCGAATAATCCGCCCAGGGCTCGCTGCCCAGGCTGCCGCAGCGCCAGAATTGGCCGCAGATATCATGCTCGAGCAGCAGACTGGAAGAGCCCAGCACCAGGGTCTGCTCGGCAGGCACGCCCAGCATCTCGCTTGCGAGCGCGCGAGCAGAGGGGATTCCCTCGAAGAAGCCGTAGTTGGAGCAGTCCACGTTGCCATCGTGCAGGTCCGCGTCCGAACTCAAGATGTCGAGCATGGGACGAGAAATGTCCACCTGCTGGGGCGACGGCTTACCGCGCGCCATATCCAGGGCGAGGCCGCGGGCCTTGACCTCTTCAACCTGGGCACGCAGGGCCTCGATGGCCTGAGCCAGGGCGTCCGCATCCATCTGCTGATACATCGTCTGCATGATGAGCCTTTCGACAGAGCGCGGGGCGGGCATGCGCACTGCACCCGCCCCGGCGCCAATACATAACACCTTGTCGCAGTATACCCGCCTCGCGCGTCGGCGTCACCGCACACGCGCACGCGTAACGTCTTCAACATGAACACGGGGCGCCCAGGGCGAGGGGCCGCAGAAGCGTCCGCGACCAAAACCCTACGCCAACCGCAGTAGCCGCTCGCGCACGGAGCGCACCTGCACAATCGCGTTTTCGATCTCGCCCTTGAGGTCGTTGATGCGCGCATGGACCATGAGGTCGCTAAAGGGATCATCGAAGAAGAAATCCGCGAACGTAAGGAAGTCGCCCAACTCGACGCGAAGCGCGGAGTCCTGATCCACGTCCTGAACCTCTTGGACAAACACGCGCAGTGCATCCCGTGCGGCATCAAGCTCGGTATTGACCTTGTCGAGCTTGCCGTGCTTGACCAAGGCCGCGAACAGGTCTCCTCAGCGTGCCATAGGCGCTTTCAAGATGGCCCAGCGCTGCGTCCGCGGCGGCGACGGCCTCGTCGCGCTGCTGTTGAGGTGTCTTCATGGCACTCCCCTACTCGACCGTTCCGTACATACCGCCCCAACCGTGGGCCGCAAGCGCCGAATTGAGCTGGTCGCACAGGCGCTGGCGCTCGTATACCCCGGGAGGAAGCAGGTTGATAATCTCCATAAGGTCAGAGGACAGATCCAATATCTCGCCCTGGACCACCATATCCAGACGGTCGACCGTCTGGCGTCCCGCGTACAGGCCATCTACCAAACGCTGCAGCTCACCGAACTCCTCGGCCTGAAACGACCCGATATCCATACGCGCTTCCTCCTTTATCGACAGTCGCCATCATCCACGGGCGCACCCATCTGAATGCGCGACCACGCCTGACGCCTCCCCGCAGAAGGCCGCGATCGCGCTCGCAGCATAATCTACCATGCAGACGCGATAAGCCTCGCCGCGGTATCATCAACCTGTCTCTTATACACATCTGACGCTGCCGACGATCT
>USOF01000367.1 GCA_900556285.1 uncultured Collinsella sp.
GGGCACGGTAAAATTCATAACCGGAGTTCGAGTCCTCCACTATCACAACTTCTGGACGCCCGCCGTCAAATGCAAGGGATCCAAAGATGCGATACACCGAAGTATGGACGCGATTGTATGCAGGATACTTGGACGAGGACCTCGTCGTGTTCCTCAAGCCGTAGATCTCATCAACGCTGTAGGGAAGCTGAGGCAACGCCTCACGCGCCACAAGCACGTAGTAATTGCTGCTGTGCCTTGCAGCATGAGCGAACTCATGCGTTTTTATAAAGGCATTGTCTTCATCAACAAAAACAATACTGTTCTCGATGGACTCAAGGTCGCGCTCCCAGTTTCGCCCGGAAAGAACGCGACAGGGGGCATCGCAGTTGATGACTACGCCGCTGCTCTCGCCAAGTTCCTCGTACTGAGCGATAAGGCCGATAAGTGTGGTTTTCCCCGTAGCGCTATTACCTTGTAGAATTGTTAGATTTCTACGAATGGGCAACTTAATCTGCACCTTGTTGTTGCGTACGGTAATCGGATGCTCTCCCCTCACGCAAGATCACCCCTTAAGCAGTCCGCCGCAACAAGAACAAACTCGTCCATGGTGTGGATGATTTCCCCCGTATTGGCAATGCGCGCCGTGAACCTGCGGTTGCCAAAATCCATCATATGGTACAGGTTGATGGTGATGTCCTGCATCTTTGCTATCTTCAAAATCCAGTAGGCGCAGTTATCTCCGCAATTTGTCGCGTTGTACACCTTGTCGGGCATAAACCTCAAAAGCAAAAGGGTCTTCACGCCGCTCGATAGCTTTTCAACGGGAATGACGCCCAAAATCTTGCTGTCAACGGCATTGGGCCCCACAACCGTAGCGCGATCGATCGACTTGATCATCCTTTGGGCAAGCTCGTCATTCAACCACTCGGGCGACATCACGTTGTTGAAATACACGGACGTGTTGTAAATGACGTTGTCCAAATCGCCAAAGTGAATCGTAAGCACGGGACGCCTTTCTCTAAGCCTCCCTGTAGTATAAAGCAGGGTAAAGCAGGGGCGAATTGAATCTACTCTCCATAAGCGCGGTGCGCCGGGGAGGCCAGGTGAGTCAGGGACGCAGCGACGTGCAGGCGATCATCCGCAGCAGCCAGCGCGCACGCCCTCCCGCTCGCGATAGAGCGCCTCGGTAGCCTCCTTGGCAGGACGCCACCAATCCTCATGCGCCTTGTACCACGCTATGGTATCGGCAAGGCCGGAGGAGAAATCCGTATGGGTAGGCGTCCACCCAAGGCGGCGCAGCTTAGAGCTGTCAATCGCATAGCGACGGTCATGGCCCGCTCGGTCGCGCACCCAGTCAAAATCATCCCCATCACGCCCAAACACCCGCAGCAGCTCGCGCAAAACGGACAGGTTGTCGCGCTCGCCATCAGCACCAATAAGGTAGGTCTCGCCCACGGTACCGCACGTAAGGATCTGCCACACCGCAGAACTGTGGTCCTCAACGTGGATCCAATCGCGAACGTTCCTGCCGTCACCGTACAGCTTGGGCCGCGCCCCGTCTATAAGGTTTGTGATCTGGCGGGGAATAAACTTCTCCATGTGCTGGTAGGGACCGTAGCTGTTCGAGCATATAGAGATGGTGGCGCGCAGGCCGTACGTGCGCACCCACGCGCCCACAAGCATGTCGGCAGCCGCCTTGCTAGAGCTGTATGGGCTCGAGGGCCTGTAGGGAGACTCCTCCGTAAAGCGCGCCGGGCTATCAAGCGGCAGATCGCCAAAGACCTCGTCGGTCGAGACATGGTGGTAGCGAACGCCAAGCTGCCGGCACGCCTCAATTAAGGTAAACGTGCCCTCAACGTTGGTTTTCACAAACGGAGCGGGGTCTGCAATAGACCTATCGTTATGCGTCTCCGCGGCAAAATGCACCACGGCATCCGCCTTGGCAACCAGATCGCGCACCAGCTTAGCATCGCACACATCGCCCACCACAAGCTCAACGCGACCCCTCGGCAGGCCGGCGATGTTTCGCGG
>USOF01000368.1 GCA_900556285.1 uncultured Collinsella sp.
GTCGGCAGCGTCAGATGTGTATAAGAGACAGGTGTTGCCTCCGCATCCTCCCGCGCCGCCTGATTGGTCGCGCGCGATATCCGCTTGCGTAACTATCTATCATAGCATAGACGCAAACAGACGTTCGCTCTTTTCGTCTTTCGTGGTTCTCGTTATGGCGCGCGTTTGATGGGGCAGAAATGTGTAAACGATTCCTCAAAGTTTGAAAAGGGCTTTTGCCCCGCGGCGAGGATCCTTATAATCCTCCCGCTGGAATAGAACGCGGCCTGCTTGGGATGAGGGCCGTCGGTGCAATTGGGGGACGTATGATGCAAAGGGGAATCTCTCTGCGACAGTGGCTGCCGCTTTTGGGCATCACGTTTTCGGCGTTTGTGTTCAACACGTCGGAGTTTATGCCTATCGGCCTGCTGACGGATATCGCGGCGACGTTTTCTCTCACCGAGGCGCAGGCCGGCATCATGATCAGCGTGTACGCCTGGGCGGTTATGGTCCTGTCGCTGCCGCTTATGATGGCGGCGTCGCGCATCGAGTTCAAAAAGCTGCTGATCGGCGTGATCGCATTATTCTCCTTGGGACAGTTTCTGTCTGCGGCGGCGCCCAGCTATCTCGTGCTGGTGCTCGCCCGATTGGTGGTTGCCTGCGCTCACGCCGTCTTCTGGTCCATCGCCGCGGTGTGCGCTTCGCGCTTGGTCGACGTGCGCCATAGCGCCCTTGCCGTCAGCATGGTTGCGACCGGAACGTCTATCGCGATGATCTTCGGTTTGCCCATCGGCCGCGCCATCGGCCTGCTGGTGGGCTGGCGCATGACCTTCACCATCGTCGGGGTGGTGGCCGCGGCTATCGTCGTGTACTTGATGGCGTGCTTTCCCAAGATGCCGGCGGGAGAACCGTTCACCCTGGGCCAGCTGCCGCTGCTGCTCAAGAACCGCGTTCTTATGGGTATTTATGCCACCACGATACTGTTCGCGACGGGCTACTACACCGGTTACAGCTATATCGAACCGTTTTTGCAGCAGGTGGGCGGTATGCCCGACGCGCTCATAACCCTCATGCTCACGGTCTTCGGCATCGCGGGGCTCGCCGGCAGCATCGCGATGACGCGCTTTTACGACCGCCGCCGCGCCCTGTTCTTGGCGGGCTCGTGCGCGGGGGTGGCCGCGGGCCTGCTGCTGATGCGCCTCACCGCTTCAGCGCCCGTCGCGTTTGGATCCGCCTGCGCGGTGTGGGGTATGTTCGCCACCACGTTCAGCATCGCCTACCAGTCGGAGATCATCCGTTGCTGCGATAAGGACTCCTCGACCGTGGCCATGTCCATTTTCTCAGGTATCTTCAACCTGGGTATCGGTTCGGGTACGGCACTGGGCGGCGCGGTGGTGTCCGGGGTGGGCATCGGTTTCATAGGAATCGTCGGGGGCGTGATCGCGCTGGGCTCGTTGCTGCTGTGCGTGCTGACCGTTCTTCGTCCCCTTGCCGCGACGGGCGCTCCCGCTGCCGGGTGTCGCGACGCCTAGGGCACGAGGCTTTGCCCGCGCGGTCTGCGGGGCCGTTCCCGAGCGGGGTCCCTGCCGCTTGCGGCCCTCGCGTGTAATTAGGACGAAGACTTCTGCCGCGCTTACGCCTGGATGTGCTTTTGAGCAACAATAGGTAACCATGATTACTTTCTTTCTCATAGGAAACATCGCCTCGGGCAAATCCACGGCCGCTCGCTACCTCGAGCGTCGCGGCGCCATGCGCATCGACCTTGACCAGCTGGCCAAAGGCCTCTATCAGCCCGGCTCCGCCGTTGTGGACGCTATCGCGGAGGAGTTTGGCTGGGACGTGCTCGACGCCATGGGCGGCATCGACCGGGCCGTCCTTGCTCGCCGCGCGTTCGATACGCCGGAGGACGCCGCGCGGCTCAACGCCATCGTCCATCCCATCTTGCTGGAGCAGCTGGGGCTTCGCTTGCTGCCGGCTAATTGCTGCTCGGTCATGGTTCCGGAGCACCAGCTTGCTGTGGTGGAGATCTC
>USOF01000369.1 GCA_900556285.1 uncultured Collinsella sp.
ATCTACACGCGTAAGATCGTCGGCAGCGTCAGATGTGTATAAGAGACAGATATGCAGGGACCCAGCCCGGTCTCGCTGTTGCGGGACGAGGAAAGCGCTAAGGCAAAGTCTCCGTTCAGCGTACGGGTTGAGTCGGACGAGGCTCTGTTTTACGTGGTGCCTCGGCTGACGTTTTGGAAGTACGTGAACGAGGACCATCGTCTGCTTGATTACGTAAAGGATTACTATCGGAGAAACCTGGAAGACGCGTTTGACCGCACGCGCTTTTTGACCATGAACGGAAAAATAGGCGCGGTGGGGGCCTTGCTGTTTGACTTAAGCGTTAAATACGGCGAGCCGTGCAAGGACGGAACCGTGATCTCGCTGGACGTGACCAACGAGGACATAGCCCAGTTCTGCGGTATCTCGTCCAGAAACAGCGTGAACCGCATATTGCGCGGTCTGCGCGAAAAGGGCGTTATCTCTACAAAGGGCCATGATTCGCATATTGTGGTGCATGATGCAGACTATCTGGAACAGTTTGTAATGGACTAGGGGGAGTGGACGATGGACGCAGCCGATGCAAAACTGCTGGCTGAACGGGTGGCCGCTGGGGAAGTGTCGCCCGATGAGTTGGCGCGTGCGCTGCGGGTGCCGCCGGTGACCGACCTTGGCTTTGCCACGGTTGATAACCAGCGCGGCGCCCGTACCGGCACGTCTGAGATCATCTATGGTGCGGGAAAAACAAAAGAGCAGATAGCGGGCATTGTGACGTCAATGCTGGAGGCCTGTCAGCGCCGGGTGCTGGTAACGCGTCTTGACGGCGAGAAGGCTGCCGGCGTGAGCGAGCTGCTTGCCGCCGCCGGCATTGTCATGGAGTACGACCCTGTGGCGCGCTTGGGCATGGTTGGAGATGCCAAGGATCCGGATGGACTGGGGACGGTGCTTGTGATTTGCGCCGGAACCAGCGACTTGCAGGTTGCCGAGGAAGCGGCGCGCACGCTTGAGTATTTGGGCAACCACGTGGACCGCGCCTATGACGTGGGCGTTGCCGGTATCCACCGGTTGCTGGCGTGCGAGAAGCGCATCCGCGACGCGCGCGTTATTGTGGCCGTCGCCGGCATGGAGGGCGCGCTTGCCAGCGTGGTGGCCGGCTTGGCGAGCTGTCCGGTCGTCGCGGTTCCCACCAGCGTGGGGTACGGGGCGAGCTTGGGCGGTGTCGCCGCGCTGCTGGCGATGCTCAACAGCTGCGCCAACGGTGTTTCCGTGGTCAATATCGATAACGGTTTTGGCGCCGCGTACCAGGCGTCGCTCATCAATCATATGAAATAGGCGCGGGCCTTCGCGCTGCTGGGGGAGAGGGTTTATATGGGTTCGCTGTACATCGATTGCTCACTGGGCGTGAGCGGGGACATGCTGGTCGCTGCGCTACTGGACGCCGGAGCCGATTCGGCGGCGCTGGACCGCGCGTTGTCGAGTCTTTCCGTTGCGGACGAGTTTGAGATAGCGATATCGACCGTGACCAAGGCGGGCATGCGTGCCTGCGACTTCGACGTGGTGCTGCGCCATGGCCATGAGACCCATGACCATGATATGGCGTATCTGCATGGCCATGGTGAGGACCGGTGCGGCTGCGCGCACGAGCATGCGCACGAGGACGATGGTCATCACTGCTGCGAGCACGCCCACGGCCACGAGCACGCCCGCCGCCACGAGCACGCCCGCCGCCACGAGCATCATCACGAGCACCGTATCCTGCATGACGTTATGGCGATCATCGACTCCGCGCAGATGACGCAGAGCGCTCGCGCCATCGCCGCGCGCGCGTTCGAGATCCTCGCCCAGGCAGAAGCACAGGCGCACGGGTTGCCGGTGGACCAGGTCCATTTTCACGAGGTTGGCGCGATCGACTCCATTGTCGACATCGTGTCCGCAGCGGTTTTGGCCGATAGCCTTGATCCCGATGCCGTCTACGCCACGCCGCTAGCAGACGGCCATGGCACCATCCGTTGCCAGCATGGCGTCATCC
>USOF01000370.1 GCA_900556285.1 uncultured Collinsella sp.
GCTGTCACCTTCTAGAAAGGTTCTCTATGCCCGCTTTGATTACCCACCACCTCTTCGGCGAAGAGAGCATCGATCGTCTGCCCGCCGGCATTATCAACACGGACGAGGAGCGCTGTGCGTTCCTGCTGGCCAACCAAGGACCGGATCCGTTCTTCTTCCGCGTCCGCACCCTTAAGATGCGCGACTGCATGGGCCTGGCCCAGCGCATGCACCGTTGCCGCATGTCCCGTCAGTTCACGGCGCTTCGCGACGGTGTAAGCCGCCTCAACAAGCATGACGCCGCCCTGGGCCGCGCCTTCGTGCTGGGCCTGCTGTCCCACTACGCGCTCGACCGCAACGCGCATCCCTTTGTCTACGATCAGCAGTGGGGCATCATGGAGGCAGACCCCACTCTGGCGGATCAGGGAAACCACGTCCACGCGGTTATCGAGAGCGACCTGGACGTCCTCATGCTGCAGCTCAAGCGCGACCACGCCACGGTCCTCGATTACCCGCCGGAGAGCGAGATCGTCACCACCGAGCGCATCAACAAGGTCGCCGGCGTGCTGATGAGCCACATGGCACGCACTGTCTACGATCTGGAGATAGGGGCGAACGAGTACGGTGGCGCCGTCGCGGACATGAAGCTCGCCTACCGCGCTATCGAGCCCGCTGGCTCGCCCATCTCGCAGGTGCACGCTATGTTTACCAGCCTGGCGCACCCCGTCACGGCGGAGCTTCCGCGCCGTGCCGGCAACCTGGACCACCTCATGTGGACCAATCCCTTCAGCCAGGCACAGTCTGACGAGTCCTTCCCGGATATCTTCAACCGTGCGCTCGATGATTACTCCATCGCCGCCGCCCGCTTCATCGAGGGCGTCGCCATGGACGATGTCACCGGCCACGTCAACTACTCCGGCCGTCCCTTGGACGTGGACGAGGAGTTCGACCGCGAGGAATAATCTTTTTGGACTTCTGACTGAATGCTTCTGTCATTGGTTTGCGCAAGCGGCTCGGGCTTATTCTCGGGCCGCTTCATTTATGCTGAACCCACGGGCTATACCGTTCATTTTATGCATGCAAAATCGGTAAACCTCGTCCCGCCCATCGAAGATGTGGCATCGCCTGTCGGATGGGTGCCTGGTGATCGAGCGCCCTTTTGTACAATGGGGGAGCAAGCATAAAGGAGAAGAGAGAGAAAGCAGGGCCGAGTGGATAACCAGCCTCGCGTGTTCCATAAATCGGCGTCGCGCAACATGACCAGGACATTGCGAAATGCCCAGCGCGTCGCAACAATTCTCTTGGGACTGTGCGTCCCCTTTTTATTGATTCTCCTGGTTTGGGACCTTATGGCAAACCCCAGCCCGGTACCCGCGGTTGTCACCATCGCCGGCCTGGTTATGCTGTGCTTCTTCTTTAGCTACGTGTTCGTGGTTCCCGATGACCTTACCTCTAGCGCAACGGACCGCACGCTTAGCATCGCGTCCAAGATCTTTGTGCACACGCGCAAGGGCATGACGCCGGACGCCGCCATGGGCGCCTGCCAGATCATCTTGCCGGAGACGCTGGCGTCCGCCATGTGCATCACCGACGGCAAGCAGGTGCTGGCAAGCTGGGGCGAGGGGTGCGAGCGCTATCCCACCGGCCAGCCCGTGGTGCTGGATACCACGCTCAACGTGGTCTCGTCCAAGGTGATGAGCGTGTTCTCACGCGACGCCAACGACACACGGGAGCGCGAGTTCTTCCCCCGTCTACGCGCGGGCATCGTGGCGCCGCTTACGGTGCGCGACCGCTGCGTGGGCACGCTGGAGCTCTACTACCCGCGCTTCAGCAACATCGACATGCGCCAGACCGCGCTGGCAACGGGCTTTGCGGACCTTATCTCCACGCAGCTGGCAAGTTTTGAGCTCGAGCGCCAGTCCGAGGTCTCTGCCCGCGTGGAGCTGCGAGCGCTGCAGTCGCAGGTGGACCCGCATTTCCTCTTCAACACCCTCGGCACCATCGTGTCGCTGGTGCGCACCGAGCC
>USOF01000371.1 GCA_900556285.1 uncultured Collinsella sp.
AACTTATACCTGATTCCCATGGCGACCCTCCGATAACTAGGCGCTATACGCATCTCCTATCCTGGGTTTTCGCAAAGCGGGCGATCCGGGTCAACGGCAGCAGGACGGTTTTTCGGCCGCTGGAAATATCCTGACAGCGCGCTGACCGCCAGCTGGCAAGCGGCTAACAGGACGCGCGGTCGCTCGCAGGCAAACGGTGGACGAAGGCTTCCCTTGCCGCAGGCATGGCGCGCGGTCGCCGCGGCATTTGAGCAAGCGGCATAAAAAAACGCGCCGGTCCGTACTCGAACCGACGCGTAGCGACAAGACTTTGGATAAGGACCTTTAGCCTGCCATCAGGGACGACACGCGCTAGGCGCGGGCGTCCTCGATGATCTTCTTGACAGTAGCCTGCAGCTCGGCAAGGTTCTCCTCGCTGGGGATCCACTGCTTGGTGACAACCGGCACGGGCAGGTTGAACTTAGCCTTCTCAAGCTCCTCGTACACCTGCTTGGGACCAAGCGGGGCCCAACCATAGGAGCCAAATGCCAGACCGATGCGCTGGTCGTTCTTGGGCGACAGGCCGCGCATGTAGGTGAGGAAGCTGGCGACGGTGGGCAGCATGTTGGAATTGAGGGTAGGCGAGCCAACGGCAACGTAGCGAGCATCGCACAGATCGGTCATGATATCGGAGATATGGGAGGCCTTGACGTCGATCAGCTTGGCGGAGATGCCCTCGGCGATGAAGGAGTCGCAGATCTCGCGAGCCATCATCTCGGTGGAATGCCACATGGAGTCAAAGACCACCACAGCCTTCTCCTCGGTCTGGTACGTGGTCCAAGCCTCGTACTTCTCAAGGATCTTGTCGATGTGGGAGCGCCAGATGCAGCCGTGGCTGGGGGCGATCATCTTGAGCTCGAGGCCCTTGACCGCCTCGAGCGCCTTGTGCGCCTGCATGCCGTACGGCCACACGATGTTGGCGTAGTACTTCTTGGCCTGCTTCATGATCTCGCACAGGTCGTTCTCGTCATCAAAGCGCTTGGTGGTGGCGTAGTGCTGACCAAAGGCGTCGTTGGAGAACAGAATCTGGTCGACGTCGGAATAGGTGACCATATTGTCCGGCCAGTGGACCATGGGGGTGGTCACAAAGGTGAGGGTGCGCTCGCCGATGTTCAGGGTATCGCCGCTCTTGACGGGCGTTGCCTCGATGCCAAAGTGGGCCTTGACCTCGTTGACGCCGGCGCCGGCGCTAGCGTAAATCTGCGCGTTGGGAGCGATCTTGTGGATCACGGGCAGGGAGCCGGAGTGGTCCATCTCGACATGGTTGGTGATGACCACGTCGATCTTGGCGGGGTCGACAACCTGGGAGATGCGCTGGACCAGCTCGTTGGAGAAGGTCGCCTTGCAGGTGTCGATCAGTGTGATCTTCTCGTCCATGATCAGATACGCGTTGTAGGTGATGCCGGCTTCCGTGGTGTAGCCGTGGAACAGGCGCTCGTTCCAGTCGATGCCGCCGACCCACCAGACCTTGGGCGAAATCTCGATCGCATTCAGCATGTCGTTTCCTCTCTCATGCCTAAACTCAAGCCTAAACTCATGCCTTGGGGCAAAGGGCGCGCACGGGCGGCCCAAGCCGTTTGAACTGCACACATAATAGCACGTTGATATGGACGCGCTGATGGCTCCTCCATATGCTACTTACGCCATATCCATTTACCATGAATGCGGACGAGAAAAGGGCGGACCCACCAGGGCCCACCCCATCGCGTTGCGAAAACATCTAACGGGACGGCAACGCCATCCAAGCGGAGCGCGACCGGACCGTCCGTCCTGAAACCTAGCGACCCTGCGCGCGGGAGTGCTCGTAGAACTCGACCAGGCGCTTCTGCACGTCATAGGGCACCTGCTCGTAGCCGGCGGGCTCCATGGTGAAGTCGCCGGTGCCGCGGGTGAGCGAGCGCAGACGGGTTGCGTAGTCAACCAGCTCGGCGTAGGGCACGGTAGCGTTGACCACCGTGTCGCCC